>NZ_CP121273.1 GCF_029639405.1 Microbacterium proteolyticum | reverse complement strand
CGGAGCACCGTCGGCTTCCTCCCAGGTGATGGTGCCCCACCCGTTGGGCAGCGCACCGGTGGTACCGGGCCTGAGTTCAATGGATTCCTGTCCGGTGTTGCCGCCGGTGAGCTGGGTGAGTTGGTCAACTTCCAGGGCGTAGACGGAACGGGGGGTTCCATCGTCGATGCCCAGGTCGCCTGCGAATGCGTTGAGGGTGATGACGGGGTTGATTACGTCGGGGTAGATCGAGGTGGCGGCACCTGAGGGCAAGGTGTCCTGTGTGGGGTAGAAAAAGCCGATCAGCCCGAGCTGCTGCGGCAAGCCATCCGGAACTTTCACGACGCCTAGTGAGGTCATGTTGGAGTCTTGCGGGAGGAAGGGTAGTGAGTCGCTATAAACGATCTGACCTTCCGCGTCACGGATGGTGAGGGTAGGCGCGTAACCGTTTCCGAGGAGATGGATGCGGTCGGTCCCTACAGTGATGGGGTAGTTGACGACCACCCGCTCGGTTCGGTCGTCTGCTCCGGGGGATCTGATCGTGACGTTGGCGGCGAAGTCGCCCGCTTGCCCACCGCCAGGGGAGCCTGCTGGCTGGTAGGTGACGTCGAAACGGTCCAGCGTGAGGGAGTACGGCGTCAGGTTGGATCCGTCCGCGAAACGGCCGGGGTCGAAGGAGGAGAAGTCGCTGAGGGTGTTGACGAAGGTTGTCCCCTCCACCACGACGCGCTGGCCGGTGTAGGCGAACGCCTTGCCGACGACGACGGAGACGAGCACGCCGACCAGGGCGATGTGAAAGAGCAGGTTGCCGGTCTCGCGGAGGTACCCGCGTTCGGCCGAAACGGAGGTCCACCCCTTCCCGTCGTAGCGGCGGACGCGATAGCGACGCCGGGCGAGTTCTGTTTCGGCAAGATCCAAAGCTGCCGCGGGGGTGAGATGCTCGCCGGGGATGGCTCGCTCGAGGTGTTCGGGGAGTCGAGCGAACCGGATGGGTGTGCGCGGCGGTTGTCCTTTGAGAGCGCGGTAGTGGTGTTTCGCCCGCGGGATGACGCACCCGATGAGGGATACGAACAGCAGCAGATAAATGGACGAGAACCAGGGCGAGTAGTAAACGTCGAACAATCCGACGGCGTCGAGGAACGGGAACCACTCGGGGTTGTTGCGCTCCCATTGGATGACGCCGTTGGGGTCGGCGCCTCGTTGAGGAAACAGTGAGCCGGGTACTGCGGCCAGGGCGAGGGAGAGCAGGAGGATGAGCGCGGTGCGCATGCTGGTGAGCTGGCGCCATGTCCAGCGGAGCCACCCTTTGCCATCCAGCTTTACCTGTGGGCCGTCTTGATCGTTCGGGGCCCCGTCAGGATGGTCCGCCGGCCGCCGCGGGTCTGAATCGACGTGGCGGGTATCAGAGCGGGAGGGGGACATTGATTACCACCTGTTGCAGAAGTGACATGAGCGAGGTCCACACGCCCGTCACCATGAGCAGCCCGAGCAGGATGAGCACGGCGCCTCCGATGAGGTTGAGTGTGCGGATGTGAGTGCGGAGGACTGTGACGGACCGCGCAGCCCACCCCCATCCGAGCGCCAGTACGAGGAAGGGCACTCCGAGGCCGAGTGAGTAAGACAGACCGAGGAGCCCGGCTCGGGCGGGGTCACCAAGGTTCCACGACACGGACAGGATTGCTGCGAGTGTGGGGCCAATGCACGGTGTCCAGCCGACACCAAGTGAGAACCCGAGAAGCGGAGCGCCGACGAGCCCGGCTCGACGACGGAGGGTCGGACGCATGCCACGCTGTCCAAGCCGGATTGCGCCTGTGAAGACCAGCCCCAGGACGATGTTCACAATGCCGAAGACGCGGGTAAGGAGATCGGCGTAGCGCGAGAGCGCCACCCCGAAGAATCCCCCCAAGACGGTCACGGCGACGAAGACCACAGTAAATCCGGCGATGAAGAGCAGGACGCCTGCTACGAGCCGCGGGCGTGTGGTGACCGTCGTCGCACCGTCTCCTCCGGTTGTGGAGGTGGGAGGGGCGGCCACACCGCCGAGGTACCCGAGGTAGCCGGGCACCAGCGGTAGGACACAGGGCGATAGGAAGGAGATGAGACCGGCGACCAGGGCGAGGGGGATGGCAAGCCAGAGTGCGCCGTCGACGACGAGCGCCCCGGCGCTCATGGTCTCTCCGCCAGCGTGTCCGCGACGATGGTGGACAGGATGGACGCGCTGGGAAGTTGGCCGATGATGCGGGCGGCGAGGCGACCCTGGCGGTCCATTACGAGCGTTGTGGGTGTGGCCTGGATCGGGGTGAGTTGCGCGAAGGCGAGTTTCACCTGACCGTCATTGACGTCGATGACGCTGGGATAGGTGACGTTGTTCTCGCGCGCGAAAGAGAGTGCTGTCTCAGCTTGGTCGTAGGTGTTCACTCCGAGGAAGTCGACTTCCTCGTTCTGGAAGCGCAGAAAGACCTCCTCGAGCATGGGAGCCTCGACGATGCACGGTCCGCAGGCGGCGTACCAGAAGTTCACCACGAGCACCTCACCTCGGTAGTCGTCGCTGGTGACGGTTTCACCGGTTTCGATGACGCCTTCGAACTGAACGGGTTCGCCTCTGTCCGACGGGGCAATCTCGGCCACTTGGAAATTCCCATCGGAGAACGATGCGCCCGCGCCGGCGTCCGTTGTTTGGGTCGTGGCGGTGCAACCGCTCATCACGCCGACGATGATGAGCGCCGTGCCGAGGGCGAGGAGTTTGCGATTCATGCCCGCTCCCTCTTGATGATGGCTCCCGCGACAAGGAAGACGACTGCGGCTGCGGGTTGCGCCGCGGTCCAGACAACACCTTCAGCGGGGATGGGGAGCACCGGGTTCCATGCCACCGCGATCACAGCAAACACCGGCACCCACCACAGCTGCCGCTCCTGGTAGGCGAACGAGGCGACGATGAGCGCCAAGATTGCCACGATGAAGCGCACAAGCGTGAACCAGCCGCTGTCCAGCAGCGCTGGCGCCACGAACAGGGCGGCTGCGGCGATCAGACCGGGGGCGAGGGCGTTTCGTTGATACCGAGATGGCGTCTTGGTCTTTTTCATTGCTTGTCCTCCGGGGGAACCCCGAACGTGGGTGGTGTGGCAGGCGCGACCTTGGTGCCACTGTGGGCGCGTTGGCGGAGCATCAGCATCACTGCAACCGCTATCGCTCCAGCGGCGAGGAAGACGTCTGCCAAGTTGCCGATGAACAGACGCCCGTATGCAAGGAAGTCGGTGACGTGGCCGATTGCGAATCCTGGCGGCGACATGAAACGGTCGATGAGGTTGCCGACAGCTCCACCGAGGAATAGCCCCACACCACCCGCCCATCCCACCGTTCGCGCGCGGGCCGCCAGGACGAAAAGCCCGGCAACGGCTGCCACGCCTATCAAGGTGAGAACCCAGGTCATGCCCGAGCCCGTTCCCAGCACCGCGCCGGGGTTGAAGGCGAGTTGCAGACCGAATGCGTCCCCAATAATGGGCACCCGTCTCCCGTCGGCAAGCGCAGTCAGGGCGATGGCTTTACTGAACTGGTCTATCAACACCGCGGCCGCTGCCACCATGCAGGCGACGGCGAACGGCCGCGTCTTCTCAGCGGTCACCTTCTTGGCCCTTCCGGAGGTGGCGGGTTCGCCGCGCTGTGACCAGAAGCGTGACCAGCGCTCCGCCGAGAATCATCGCCACCGCGGAGACTCCCAGCACGGGAGCGACCTCGCCACCGCCGGTGGGCACTCCTCGACCGTCCGCGCGTGGGGTGGCCGTGGAATGAGGATGGGTCTGGTGCCCAGGTGATGGAGTCTCGGAGCTCGTTACGGTGGTTCCTGAACGTTCGACGCTCAGAGGCGCAGTGGTGAAGCTGACATCCATGGCCGAGCTCAGCGCCGGGGCCACGACAGCAAAGGTCGGCGCGGCGGGTCCTGCAACGATGAGGGCGGCGCTAAGAGCGACAGTGGCGCACAGCGTCACCGTGACCTGCGTTGCGCGATGGCGAGGTCTGGATACGAGGAAGAATCTCATTGGTCTTTTCAAGGTCGGGCGTAGATGAATCGGGCAATACGAGCCGCGTCCGTCCATACCCCGGGAAGGGTGTTAGCTCTGGCCTGGCTGTGCACGGGGATTCCGGCAACGAACAGACCGGGTAGCGTCGTCGCGGTGGGGATGCGTCGCTGAAGCTGCGGCTGCGTGGGCAACCACTCGTCGCCCGCTTCGTACCCGGTGGCGAACACGACTGACTGGTAGGCCTGCCGGTAGCCATCCGCGAAGGCGAACTTGGCCCCGTCCACCCCAATCGTCTCGGCTCGAATGGAGACGCCTTTATCTCGGAGTGCGTCGTAGAGGGGTTCTGGGGCGATCTTCACGCGCCGCCACGGTGAGACGCGCGGCTGGGTGGGGAATTGCCGCGGATGCGCTTCAGCCCGTCGGGTGCGGACCGCCAGAGTGACGTCGTGCGACTTCGCGAGGTCGGAAGCAACTTCCGTCCCGGCGATACCACCGCCGACAATAAGTACCCGGCCTCGCGGAATCTGCTCGGGTGTTCTGTAGGCGTTGGTGTGCATCTGTACTCCTTCGACTTCGGCGTCCGCGGCCCATTTCGGAAATCGGGGACGTGCTGCGGCGCCGGTAGCGCACACGACGTTGCGGGTCTGCACTTCGCCAACCGTGGTGCTCAAGAGCAGGGTTGGGCCGTTGCCGTGGCGAGTCACGGCGAGGGCCTGGACACCCCAGACGGGGTTTACCCCGAGCTCCGCTTCGAATCTGTGTAGATAGCCTTCGATGTCTCCCGGGGTGGGGTACCGATACGGGTCACCCTCCAGTGGTCTGCGGGGGAAGCTGGAGTGCTCAGCATTGCTGAGCAACCGCATAGAAGGCCAGCGCGCACTCCACGTGCGTTGTCCCCGCGCGGAACTGTCGATGACCACGAAGTCACGCTGCGGTTCCATGCCGCGAGCGATCAGTGCCGCTGCAGTTGCCAATCCAGCCTGCCCTGCGCCCACGATGATGACTCGTCGGTGTGACAGGCCCGCCACTAGGGGGTGCCGTCCAAGCGGGTGGTGATGGCACTTTCAAGGTCGTTCCATCGTTCAATGACAAGAGGTTCGCCGTCGACGAAGAACGTAGGGGTTCGGTCCACGCCGAGGGCGCGTCCGTCGTCGAGGTCGGATCGAACGCGCTCGAGAGTGGCAGGGTCGGCGACAGCTTCGTCGTAGGCCGTCATATCCAAGCCCAACTCGGTCGCGTACGAGCGGAACAGCTCCGCTTGGCTTTGCTGAGACTCCCCCCACTGTGCTTGCGTCTCAAAGAGACGGTTGTACATGTCTTCGAAGCGTCCCTGGGCTGCCGCGGCCTCCGCAGCGACCGCTGAGTTTTCGGAGTTGATGTGGCCGGGAAGGGGGAAGTAGCGAACGACGTAGTTGATCTGTCCCTCATACTTCACACGAAGCTCTTCGACGACGGGGTAGTAGGCGCCGCAGGCTTCGCACTCGAAGTCCAAGAACTCCACGATGGTGATGGCGCCGTCGCCGGCGTCGTCGAGGACGTGGGAGTCGTCTCTAACAACCGCTATCGACCCTCCTCCCCGTTCCTCGGCGGCAACGCGGGTGTTGTTCTGATCGACTAGGACATAGATGACAGCCCCCGCGACGACCGCGACGGCGACGGCGGCGGTAATGACCGTCGCCTTCCAGTTGATTTTCATGGGTACTCCAACACTTGACGGCACAAGAAAAGCCCGGGTTGCCCGGGATGAGTGTCGCCGCGGGGGCGACGTGCCGATGTCAGGTTCTAGAGATACCCAGTTGCGCGATTGTGAGGGCGTGGCCCTCAGGCCTGCCGGACACCGGGTGGATCAAAGACGGCGGGAGGGCGCGCCAGACGAGTGTGATCCCAGCCGGTCCGCGGCGCACCAGGAGATGAACAACGAGGTACAGCACGAATCCGCAGACGACGCCGAGAACGCACAGCGCCATTCCGGGCGATACGTCGTACACGCTCGCCTCGACGATAGAGGTAGCGACGGGTGCGGCCGGGTCGTGCGGCGCAGTGTCAGATGCCGTCGCGACCACACCGCTTACCGGGGCGTTGTCGCCATGGTTGAGGGCCACGACTCCGAGCAGCAGGAGGGCCCCGAGGGCGATGATGGTAATGAGTCGCGTTATCGCTCCGTGCTCTTTCGCCAGCGCTGAGCGCCGGGCGTGAGCGTCGGTATACATCAGCAGCCAGTGTACGGAGAGGTTCTGGGCGAATGGCTGGGAACGGCCGACGGTGTGCCGATATGCGATCGGGCTGCGAACACGCCCGTTCGAGCGGTTCGGCGCCCGCGATTAAGCGTGACGGACATCCCCGGGTTCCGAATCTTGCAGGTCGGCTGTCTCAATCTGGAAGGTGGAGTGCAGCACGGACACCTCGAAGTGTTGAGCCACACATGCTCTGACGTCCTTAAGGACAGCGGCTGCGTGTCCGTCCGTGAAGCATTCGTCTTCAACCACGACATGCGCGCTGATTGTCGGCAGGCCGGTGGCGACTGTCGAGGCGTGTAGGTCATGGACGTCTATGACGTGGTCGAGTTGGAGAATGTGAGATCTCACATCGTCCAAGTCCAAACCGTCGGGGGTGAACTCCATCAACACCGACGACGTCTCGCGTAGCAACTTGAACGCACGCGGCACGATGAGAGCGGCGATGAAAAGACCGGCGATGGCGTCCGCTTGAAAGAAACCCGTCGTCCAGATGACGACAGCCGCGACGATAACCCCCAGTGATCCCAGCGCGTCATTCAGCACTTCCAGATACGCTGCCCGCATGTTGAAGTTAGCTCCGCGACTGGAAGACAGCACGAAGATGGCGATGACGTTCGCGACTAACCCAACGACTCCAAAACCCAGCAGTTCCGCAGCTGGCACCTCCGGGGGCTCGAAGAGCCGGCGTACCCCCTCGATGGCTGTGTAACCCCCTACCGCCATCAACAGAGCCGCTTGCCCGAAGGCAGCGATAACTTCGATGCGACGGAACCCCCACGTGCGTCGCGCACTAGCCGGCCGCAGCACCAGCGTCGCGGCGATGAGTGCAACGAGAAGTCCGGATGCGTCAGTGAGTGCGTGGGCCGTGTCCGTGAGGAGGGCAAGACTGCCGGTAAAGAAGGATCCAACCGCTTGAGTCACGGCGATTGCCGCGGTGATTGCAAACGCAATCCAGAGACGCGCCCGATGGTCGGTCGGATGCCCGGCCGCGCCGGTAGACGGTGCGTGCGTGTGACCGGCGCCCATCAGGCCGCGTCCGTTCCAAGGGCGAAGTCTTCACCAGGCTGATGAAGGTGAGCGCATAGCGTGACACGCGTGCCGGTGTCTCTCAGCAGGAGTTCGGCGGCGTTAATGAGAGCCGCAGTCGCCACAGGTTGCGCAAGATCGAACCAGGAAGCCCGACCCTCCGAGCGAACAGTGACTAGTCGGCAGTCCCGCAGGAAGCTGAGGTGCTTACTTACGGTTGATTGCGCCAATCCGAGGTGCTGGACGAGATCCCGGACGCGATGCTCGCCGGACGCCAGATGCTGGAGAACCGCCAATCGCGTGGGGTCCCCAAGCGCGTCGAATAGGTGCGCGTACACAGCGGTCGCGTCAGGATCGAGTAGACCACCCTCTTTATTCATCGCCACATAGCGATGATATCGTCAAATGCCGTGTCCGTCACGTCTGCATCCAACTGGGAACCATGCTCATTCTCGCCGGATCAGTGGGCCACCCGAATGCTCGCCCACAGAGCAAGCGCGACGATTGCGGTGAGGGTGGTGAAGGACAAGGCGCGGGGCCGGAGACCGGCGCGCGGTGGTAGTTGTAGTCGCGCCACAGGGTGCGTTTCGTCTGATCAGGTGGTGGGGCGCGGTGGGCTTTCCGCGCCCCACCCCGGGCGGGATCAGAGAGTGGCGAGAAGCTCCTCCATCGTGGCGATCTCGGAGGTCTGCGCCTCGATGATGGTGTTGGCGAGTGCGACGGCGTCGCTGTTCTGGCCGTTGGTCGCTTCTTCCAGGGCCATGTCGATGGCACCGCGGTGGTGCTCGATCATCTGCTGGAGGAACAGCCGGGCGGCGTCGGTTCCGGTGGCCTGCTTGAGCGATTGCATGTCGTCTTCGCTCATCATGCCGCCGCCGTGGTCCATGCTGCCGGTGGCGGGATCAACGGCTCATGACCGTCAACGGGGCGTGAGGGCCGCGCGTGGTACAGGTTTGGTCTCCGATGTCTCAGCTGCAGCGCTCCCCCGAGCCGGGGGTGTGGCTCGTCTTCGACCGCAGCAGACGAATCGCGATTGTGCGCGTGGTCGAGGTGCAGGGGCGGAAGCTGCTGCGCTCGGTGACGTTTCACGACGATCCGGCTCAGCGGCAACTAATCGGCTATTTTCCCGAGGACGGGATGAAGCTCGCAGTGGAATGCACCTGGGCGGAGTACGTCAAGCACACCGGTCCCTCGACGAGCAACCGGAAGTGAGGACTATCGCGCTCGGCCCTCATCACCTTCGGCCACAGGAATGTCCCCGTGTGCCGTTGGCATAAACGGGGGATCGAAAATGCTCCCACCAGCCAGCGTTGACCGGCGACGGGGCGAGCTCCCCGCGTGAGGGGCGTTGTCGGAACTGGCGGGACGCTCACTTATCAGGGAAGGCCGCGGTTGCGGACGCTGTCGGGGCATGACGTTTCTCCTTTGAGAACGAAGACGGACTCCATGAGACAAATGTCTAGATGGACCGTAAGTCATCTTCGGGCGCGCCCCCGGGAGCGAGTCCGGAAAGTGATTCACCCCTCCCCCGGATGCTGGGATCGTGGCACGCGGTCGATCACCGTCAAGGGCGCTGCGCGTCGCGATGCGATGCGGCGTTGCCGCACCCTGGACCGTGCTCTCCCTTGCGCAAGATCGGCATGTATCCGGTGCGAGCGGCTGATGTGGTGATGCTCGAGAACGAAGGAAGGGACCGGCCCCGTGGGCACGGTCCCTTCTCAGCGCGTGTCAGGCGGTCTTGGAGACCGTCTGGGCCTCGGGGTCGACGCCGAATCTGCGGATGTAGGTCTGGCGGATCTCTTGAAGCTGTGCGCGCTCGCGATCGCTGATCGGGTCGGCCTCGCCTGCCGCGATGCGGCGCTGGAGGCTGCCCTTGTGCGATGTCACGAAGCGTCCGGTGAAGGACGAGCGGGAATGCCGAGCCATCTGATCACCTTCCTTCTCGGTCTATTTTCCGTCGCGATTGCGGGCGTGTCTACGGCGGCTGGGCGTTGAAGGTTCTTGATCGTGCGGTAGATCATCTTGCCTTCGGTGGGGGTCGCGTCCTCGAGCAGGGCCTGGAGGGCGTCGTTTGCGACCTCGCGGTCTTCCTGGTCATCGGATGCGGCCAGCCCTAGGGCCCATTGCGCGCGGTTCCACCACAGTTCGCGCGCGGCGTTCTCGCGGGCGATTTTGGTTGAGCGGATGGCGGGAGTGAAGGCGATGACGGCGGCGATGACAGCGAAGACGCCGGCCATCGGGGGCCCGCTCAGAATCGCGCGCCAGAGAGCTTCGTCGATGACAACGGGTGTGGTCAGCGCTGGGTAGGGCGGGAAGGCGCTGCGAAGGCCGTATCCGACACCCCCGCTTGCGAGGATGATCCCGGCCAGCGCCCAGCCGCGCCGCGCTCGAGCGCTCACGTCATACCCCCATTGGGCGCCCCTGGGGCAGTTCGCGGGCCTTGACGGGCGGGAACGGCTTGCCGTCGTTGTACTTGGCCTCGAGGCGCTCGACCTCTTTCATCGCGGCAGCGTTGAGGAATTGCGAGAGGTTGCGGAACCCTTCTTGTGCGAACGTGTGCAGGATTGCACCGCGGATGCGGTCGGTGTCTTCAAGCTCCTGGTAGAACGACACCTTCGGCGGGTACTTGGTGCGCTTCTTCGGCGCGGGTGCCTCGGCCGCGGGGGCCGCCTCGGCGGTCTTCTCCACGGGGGCGGCGGCGGGCGCCGGCTGTGGGGTCTCAGCGGGCTGATCGTCCTCGAGGCGCCCGACGAGGGAGGAGAGGGTTTTGCGTGCCATGGGAGATCCCCTATCTCTTTCCGTTGGCCCAGAGGCTCGTGAGCTCCAGGGCGAGGTCTTTGTAGTCGTCGATGGCGTTGGCGGTGGCTCGGCTGCGGGGGTAGGTGGTGACCACTTCCCCGGTCAGCGGTGCGTCCGTGTGCATGACGTATTCGCGGATGACGCTGCGGAAGCGTGGGAGGTGCATCTCGTCGAGGAGTTCGAGCGCGTCGTCTTTGCGGCGCACCGCGGAGGGATCGCGCTTCACACGGCTCACCAGGACTCGGTAGGGCAGGTTCCGCGGCTCGATCAGCTGGCGAATGACGCGAACTGCGGGCTTCACGCTCATGGTCGCGGGTTCCATGGGCAGGATGACGAAATCGCTGTTGTCGAGGACCGCGCCGAGAACGTCGGTGTCCCGCAAGCTTCCCGGGGTGTCGACGACGATCACGTCGTACTCGTTGGTGCGCCGTAGACCGGCGAGGACTTGGGGGTCTGACTCGGTAGCGAAGTCGAAGGGCACATTGTCCCCTCCCGCCTCCGCCCAGTCGGTTGCGCTGCGCTGCGGGTCGACGTCGACGACGAGTACGCGGGCATGATCTGACAGCACTGCGGCGAGGTTCATGACGGTCGTCGTCTTACCGACGCCGCCCTTCTGCCCGACGACGGCGAGGATGCGAAGAGTCATGTGAGGCACCTTCCTTGTAACGGTAATAGTACTCTTAGGGGTGCGCTTTGCCGTGGCGGCGCACCCCTGCGAGTCTGGGATCTCACTCCATAGTAACGGGATTAGTACTGTTAGGGGTATTAGGGTTAGTTGCTGCGCTCAACCTCGATGCGGTGCCCGTCCATCTGCGACGGGTAGAACACGTGCTCGACGTCGCTACTTGGGAACGGGTTCACCAGGCGCACACCTTGAACGGTTCCTGCGCCGATGCACCCGAGCCCCTGCGCAACGATCCGCACCGGAATATATGCGCGGCCGTCCAGGCTTACGAGGCGGTCCCCTGCGCGAAGGTCTGCGAGGCGGGTAACGGCGATCTTCTCCATGGTGTCTCCTTCGGTCGTGCGCTTTGCGCCTGTACCCCTATTAGTACTATTAGGGGTGTTTTCGGTTAGTGGTAACGGGATTAGTACTGTTTTGGCTGGGGGTCACGCGGCGAACTTCGCGACTGGCGGAGAAGCAATATTGAAGGTTGCGCTATTCGCAAGCACGCGTCGATCCGCTCATGCCTTTGAGCGACAGCTAGCAGATCGTCGTCCGCCGAGTGTGGTGGGCTTGTACCTCTCCTCTGTTGCGGAGATCTCCGGGCAGGCGCGTCCCGCTGACGAGAGCCACAAACTCCAGGCGGAGTCTCTTCGGTGGTTGCTCTGATCACGTCGTTCGATACACTCGGAATGTGCATTTGTACTTCCTGTGACGGCTGAGTAAGGCCTACCGCGCTCGTTGAGTCATCCGAGCCTGCGGCGGCCGCTCGTTCTCGACCCTGCACGGGTCGCCGTCACCTTGCGCACCCTCGCACGCTTCATAGCCGTGCGGTGCGTCGTTTCCGAAGGATACGAATGCTCTCCCTCAACACCCCTCTATCAGCGCGCCATCGCGCGCAGCTCATCGCCTCCGACGTCTCCGTAACGCGCGGAGCCACCCCCGTCCTCAGCCACGTCGACCTCACGGTCACGGCCACCTCGCGAGTAGCGATCGTGGGCGAGAACGGCCGGGGGAAGTCGACGCTCCTGCACGTCCTCAGCGGCGCTCTCACCCCGGACAGCGGAGTAGTGCAGCGACTCGGGACGGTCGGCATAGCCGAACAAGAGATGCCGACCGGCGGCAACCGCACAGTGGGCCAGGCGGTCGCGGAAGCGATCGCGCAGCCGCTCGCCGCCGTTGCGGCCCTCGATTCGGCCGCGGTGTCACTCGCCGCAGGCGTCCCCGGCGCCGAAGAACGATACGCCGCCGCATTGGAACACGCCGAAGTCCTCGATGCGTGGGATGCCGAACGGCGGGTGCAGATCGCGTTGGAAGCACTCGACGCCGAAACGGAGCCATCCCGGCGCCTGGACGACCTCTCCGTCGGGCAGCGCTATCGAGTCCGTCTGGCGTGCCTGCTCGGCGCCGACGACGATTTCCTGCTCCTCGACGAACCCACAAATCACCTCGATCGAAGCGGCCTCGAGTTTCTGACCACGCAACTGCGGTCGCGAAACGGCGGCGTGGTCGTCGTCACCCATGATCGCGCGCTGCTCTCCGACGTCGCGGAGACGATCGTGGACCTCGACCCGACCCCGGATGACCGGGTGCGCGTGTACGGCAACGGTTATGCCGGCTACCGCGAGGGCCGGCGCGCCGAGCGCGAACGGTGGGAGCACGAATTCGAGCGACAGCAGACCGAGCTCGCGCGGCTGCAGGACAGTCTCAGCTCGGCGCAGAACCGACTCGTCTCGGGGTGGCGACCAGAGAAGGGAACCAACAAGCACGGACGGGCCACGCGCGCGGGCGGGCTCGTGCAGAGCGTGCATCGCCGGCAGGAGCAACTCGAAGCGCACGCGGTGACTGTTCCCGAGCCGCCGCAAGTGTTTCGCTTCCCGGAGCTTGCGACCCGAACCGGAGCGGTGCTGTTGAGCGTGGAGGACGTGACCGTGACCGGCAGGCTTACGCGCCCGGCGGCGTTCTCTTTGTCACACCGCGGGCGTCTCGTAGTGACCGGACCCAACGGGGCCGGCAAGTCCACACTGCTGAGCGTCGCAGCGGGAGACCTCCGCCCGGACACCGGCACCGTTCGTCGCCCGCAGAACGTGCGGCTCGCTTTTCTGCGCCAAGAGTCGGAGCTGCCGCTGGATCGTCGCGCGAGCGAGTTCTACGCAGCCCACGTCGACGCGCTCGTTCCATCGCGTGAGGCAGTCGGTCTCTCGCAGCTCGGGCTCCTGCGCGCCCGCGAATCGAGCAAGCGGATAGGTGAGCTGTCGATGGGCCAGCAACGGCGCCTCGAGCTGGCCCTGGTGCTCGCCACCAAGCCGCACGTGCTCTTGCTCGACGAACCGACCAACCACCTATCGATCGCGCTCGTCGACGAACTGACCGACGCGCTCAACGCCACCCAAGCGGCTGTTGTCGTATCCACCCACGACCGGCAGCTTCTCCGCGACGTCGAAGGCTGGCCGGCACTGCAACTGGAAGCTACGACCGAAAGCGAGGCGCTCGTATGACCCGCGAGACTCCCGACCGGCTGCGGGCGCTGCGCCCTCTCGCTACCCGCGACTACCGGCTGCTGTTCGCGGCCGTCGGTATCGAAGTCTTCGGCACCGGCATGTGGACCATCGTCATGGTGTTTCAGGTGCTCGCACTCGACGACAGCCCCCTTGCCCTGTCAGCCGTCGCTACCGGGCTCAGCCTCGGCCTCTTCGCTTTCTCGGTCCTCGGCGGGGTGGTAGCCGATCGCTTCTCGAAGCGGCGGATCATCATCACCGTGCAGGGACTCACCGCGGCGGTCATGGCCGCCGTCGCGGTGCTGTCCCTCACGGGCGCGATCGAGTTGTGGCATGTCGGGCTCGCCTCGTTCGCCATGGGCGCGGGTAGTGCGTTCTTCTACCCGGCCTACAGCGCCTACCTCCCCCAAGTACTACCGCCCGAACAACTGCTCGCCGCAAACGGGCTCGAAGGGGCTCTCCGGCCCTCGATGGGGCAGGGCCTCGGACCCGCCCTCGGAGGGATCATCGTCGGGGCGTTCTTCCCCGCCATCGGAGCGGTCATCGTCGCCGCGTCCTACGCAGTCGCGTTCGTCATCACACTGTTCCTCAGCCGCCGGGAGGAAACCACCGAACCGGAACAGTCGCAGCAACGCACGAGCGTGTGGGGCGACCTCAAAGCCGGGGTCCGCTACGTCGCCCGCACCCGCTGGCTGCTATGGACCCTGATCTTCGGATCATCCCTCGCGCTCATCATCCAGGGCCCAATCGAGGTACTTCTCCCCTTCCTCACCCGCGACCGATTCGACGACGCCGAAGCAACGTTCGGACTACTACTCGCCGCCTACGGAATCGGAGGCGCCATCGGATCGCTCATCGTGTCGTCACTCAAACTGCCCCGGCGATACCTGACACTGATGATCGGCCTCTGGGGCGGCGGAACCCTCCCGCTCGTGCTCATCGGCCTCGCCAACAACCTAATAGTGATGCTCGCCACACTGTTCGCGGTCGGAGCTGCCACAGGAGCCGGCGTGGTGATCTGGGGCACACTGCTTCAACGCCTCGTGCCACCCGAAATGATCGGCCGTGTCGCCAGTCTCGACTTCTTCGTCTCCATCGCGTTCATGCCCGTCTCGATCGCCATCGCCGGGCCCCTATCGCTGATCGTGCCGATACCAGCCATCTTCATCGTGGCCGGCGTCGCGCCGACGCTGCTCGCCATCGTCGCGCTTCTAGCCGGACGCATGCGGGACGTCGAGACGAGACACCCCCTGGACACTTGACCCAGCGCCGCACTGCGTCCCTGATTGTTAGCGTCCTGGAAGGAATTGACTCGGCTTGGAGTTCTCGGGCCGCGGCTGCCTGAACCCACTCCGATGTGCCCTCAGCGGGGGAGGAAATCTGCTCTCGCGGCGACGAACTCGGAATTGTCGCGTTGCGAGAACTGCGACCATCGGCTCGCTGTCTGCGGCGTGATTCCCATCTGAACGGCCACGATAGCGGCGGGGAGGTCGCTAGCGAGGGCGAGCATGGCGTAGTTCCGGGCGATCCGCGGGCTGACCCCGGCCCGCGCTATCCACCGTCCGAGGGTCGTGGGATGGATCGGCTCGTGGTGTCGTCGGGGAGATGGGAATAGATACGATCCCTCACCGGCTCGCCGAGTCGCCCCCGGATTCTGCTCAGCTTCTTTCACGAGCTGCGCGAAGAGTTGAGCGACCGAGTTCGGGATCTCGATGGGTTCTGTCGATAGCGCGAGATACGTTCGTCCTCCGGCTGTACTGGTGTCGACAGTGGTGAGCCGGTGGATGCGGTCGGTTCGAGCTCCGTAAAGGAGCACGAGCAGCGCGGCAACCCTGGTCGCGAGGCTCACCGTGTCGTCCGACCCGGCGATAAACGTGCGGACCAGAGCGTGATGCTCGTCCTCCCCGCTGACCTCGCTCGGCCTGGCCTGCTGTCCGCGCTCGACGCGGAGTCCCGGATACTGGCCGGTGGACCTGAGCCACGAGATGAACGGTGCGATGTCGCCGGTGCGGGCTGCGTTGCCGCCGACCCACCGGTCTAGGACCTCCTGTGTCAGCGCGGAGAAGCCCGCCCCTTCTTGCTCGACGTGCTGCAGGAGTCGCGCGGCCGCGCGGATCCGTTCACGCGCGGAATCTGCGACACCGACCGTGGTACGGCGGCGTCCTGCCCGCCGCCGCACAGTCCGCAGCACCTTCCATTGTGCATAGGGAGTGATCTCGGCGGCATGGTGTGAAGGAAGCTGGATCAGGTACTCGTCGACCCATGTTTCGAGCCGCTCAGTCTGCTCATCTCGTACCGGGAGAACGCCGACGTCGACCAGGAGCGCACGGAGATGATGTCGCGCCTGCCCAGGCGGACACGCGTCAACGCGCGCATGCGTGATCGACTCTTCCGACCCGATCGCTCGGAGCAGAGCTCTCGGGGTGGGCTTGAGCAGCCATCTCATGGTCGAGTCCACGCGACCTCGATAAACGAGCGCGTCCGGGAGCCCGGCCAAACGCCCGGGGATCACCCCCGTCGCGGACGCGAGGAGGTCGCCGGCGGCTCGAACGACGGAGCAGCGGATGCAGGTGTTCTCGAAGTGCTGCTCACCCGGGGCGCCACACGTGGCACAGACGTAGTCGCGCGTCGACCCTGCACACGGCCCGCAAACGCGCTCCCCTCGGTCATCGCGACCGATGAGCGCTTTCACCTGCCCACAAGACCCGCAGCCGTCGGGGTGGCGGAGCTCGCGTCGATAGCACACGCCGCATATAGACCCGAGGGGCCAGGTCGTATGAACCGCGCGCTTCTCACCGCAGATGGCGCACTCGGCGATGGGGGTGCGGTAGCAGCTGTGGCACAGATCTGCTACGCCATTCTGGTGGCGGGTTGCGACGCGTCGCTCCCGTCCGCATTGTCCGCACGCTCTGACCGGTGCGGAGTAGCAGCGCTGGCAGAGATCCTGACCGTCCACGATGGCGGTGACGTGATCGACACGGCCGCATCCCGCACACGCCCGCTTAGGGCGCGCGCAGTGCCCGCAGAGTGGTGCGCCGTCCTCGGCTCGAGCGCTGGGCGCACGGATGCGACCACAGCGCGAGCACTCCATACGTCGGCTGACGTTGTAGCACGGTCGGCAGAGCCCTCCACCGTCGGGGAGTCGTTTCACCCGCGGGGCGCGGCTTCCGCACTCGGAGCAAGGATGCTCCGGCACCACGGTCATTTCGAATGCCCGGGCCGATTGATCGTCGTTCGGCGGGCGGATACTCGGCTCTTCCGCGGGATGACTTCCCCGGAAGCCTTCCTGGCGGACGCCTCGACGATGCGGGGTTCGATGAGGTCGTTGGGTGTGCACTCAAGGATGTCGCACAGCGCGATCAGCGTAACCATGCTCAGGCGCTGCGGCTGACCCGTCACCAGCCGGTAGGTCTGCTCCCGGGAGAGCGCGACACCACGCTCAGCGAGCAGCGGCTGCAGGTCCGTCGTGGCGAACATTCCACGCTCCGCCATCTTCGCTCGCAGATGCCAGACGTAGTCCATCTCTTTCACCGTGCTGCCTCCTCGAAGTCGGCGCCGTAGCGGGTGTGAATAGCTTGGGTGAGCAGCCGGTTCCGGTACTCGTTAGAGACGCCGACGTAGATCGCGGTCGTCGAGGAAAACGAGTGCCCCACCTGCTCCTGAATGAACCGCTCCGGGTAGTCGAACTCCACCAGGTGCGTCACGTACGAGTGCCGCAACGAATGCAGATCCAACGAAGAGTCGATCCCCGCGGCATCACGAGCTGTACAGAACGCTTCGTTCGCCGCACGCCTGCTCAGCCTCGTGCCCCGTTCGGTCACCCACAGAGCAGGCGACGAACTCGACGATGACGACAACGCCGGCCGAACCTCATCGAGGTAGTGCGCCAGCGTCTCCGCGATCCAGCCCATCTCCGGAACGGTGAGCACCGTGCGCCGCTTCGACGGGCCCCCGCGGCTCGCTTTGCCATGGCGCACCGACAGTGCACCGAATCGGTCTAGGTGCGGCAGCTTCGCGTTGCGGCGGAGATCCACGAGATCAAGCATGACCGCCTCACGTCTTCGCAACCCGAACGCATAGACGCACTTGAGAAGCGCGGCGTCCCGCACGGCCTGAACCGCACCCTTTCGCCGTCGCGACAGGATCCGGGCGGCGAGCCCGTCGGCCGCATCGAACAGCGCCTGGACTTCGTCGAATGTCAACGGTCGCCGCGCGGCATCGCCCTCGTACTCGCTGACATGCACAATCGAGTTGTCCTCATGGAACACCTGTCTGGGTGCAGCGCCAAAACGCGCTTCACACTCGGACAGCCAGGGATATCGAGGATCAGTGATGTACTCGCAGAACATCTTGATGTCGATCTCGTATCCACGCAGCGTCGATAGCCGCAACGGCTTCACGCCCGAGCGCAGCTCACTGATCCACGCCTCCGCCTCCGCCGGCGTCCATTGCCACGGGTACATACCCGTGAAGTCCACGAACCGGCGCACGAGCCGCTCTCTCGCCGCAATCGTCGGAGCCTTCAAGAAGCGAGCAATCTGCTGGGCTCGCCACCCATTCAACATCCCGTCGAGCACGGCTCCCTCAGGGTCAAGATGAATGACATTCCGCGCGGAGACGAGCCGCTGCGCAGACGATGGATCAACTTCAAGCACATCCTCATGATGCATCCAATACAACATTGATGCAAATGAAGTACTCTGGGTGATCAAGAGTGGCGCAGAGACCCCCGGCCCCCTCGACATCCTTCTTGAGCTCAGGCTCTACCGCGCGGGCGATCGCGCTTCGCGCGTTGCATCGGATGGCAATATCGCCCGTTTGGCGATCCGGTCGATCTGGTCGGGGCGCATGTCGCACCAGTGATCGTCGTCGTCCACGACGACAACCGGGGCCATGCTGTAGCCGAGCTCTTCCGTCACGTACTCGTGTGCGGCCGGGTTCTGAGTGATGTCGACCTCGACGAATGGGATGCCTTTGCCTTTCAGCATCATCTTGGTCATCGAGCACTTTCCGCAGCTGGGGCCCGTCGTGTAGACCGTGAGCTTGTCCATTTCGTGATCCTCCCATCCCAATCGTTTTCTTGCCGTGAAGGCGATTTATCGCCGCTAGGAAGAGCGGCCGTAGTGCCAGTGACCGTGGAATACCGGAGGGAGCGAAGCGAGCGAGGATATGCCGCGAAAGCTCTGGCGCGCAGGGTGGTCGACCGTATGCTGCCGAAGGCTTCACGGCAAAAGAACGGGCCGACAGGCCTTGACTGCCGATCGGCTCCGTCCGATCGTCCGATGCCGGCGGCTGCTCCGTCTGCCGCTGGGTCCCATGATGCTCTTCTGCCGGGATTAGTACTGTTCCCGCCAGTCGTGTAACGGAAACAGTACTAATGGGGTTAGTCATGTTGTTGTGTCTCAGCGACGCGCGCGGCGACCGCGCATACGTCGTCGGGGGTGACTTCCTCGAGCAGGATGGTGCGGCTTCCTTCGTCCAGGTCGATCCACCAGACGGGGCGAACGGTGTGGGCGTCGATGCCGACGCGGTGGATGGGCAGTTCGCTGTCGGGGTCGACGGGGCCGTAGTAGAGCTGGGCGGTCCACTCTTCGGCGCCCATGTCCACGTAGAGGGTCGTCGGGAACGGGAGCAGCTGGGCGAGATCGTCGAGCAGGGTTTCGACGTCGCGGGGGGTGAGGTTCGTCATGGTCGATCCAATCTGTAACGGGATTAGTACTATTAGGGCTTGTTGGGGGCGGAGAGGTCGAATCCGCCGAAGGGGCTGTAGTTGGGTATGTGGCGGCTGCCGTAGCTGGGGCGTTCGGTGAGGATGGGGGCGCCCGGAACGCGGAACGCGGGCGTGTAGTTGTCCTCGAGCCAGGCCTCGAGCTTCGGCGTCATGCTGGTGGGGCCCATTCCGCCGCGGAGCTTGCCGGGAAGGGTGGGAAGGTCGCGCCAGCCGGGGAATGCGTGGTCGTGCCAGGCCTCGACGCATTCGGCTTCGGTGCCGATGTGGTGCCAGGAGCAGCGGGAGCAGATGGCCTGGGCGGTGATGCTGCCGACGCACTGGCAGAGCGGGCCGAGAGGGTCGCCAATCTTCCGCGAGTCGTGGGCTCCTGCAGCGCACCGGAGGTCGACGTCGTACAGGTCGAACGTGTGCTCGCCGATATCCATGTGACGGACGGTGTAGCTGCGGTGCCACATCTTGGACAGGAAGACGCTGTTGAAGTGGCCGTTGATTTCGACCCAGCGGCGCCAGGCCGCGTCGAGCTCGTCGGGGTGGTGGTAATCGGTGACCAGCTGTCCCAGCGGCATCCCCGTCCATTGCGGCAGACCCGCAACGTGGTCTTCGTGCATCAGGTCGTTGATCATGTCCATCAGCGTCATGGTCTCTTTCCTTTCTCCTCCACGTTTTTTTGCCGTGAAGGCGGTTTTCCGCCTTAGCAACCGAAGGGTGCAGTGCAACCCGAAGGGCGGGGGAGGAGAGAGTTTCGGCGCGAAATAAGGGAGCGTAGCGACCGCGTGCCGAAAGTCTCGGGGGAGCCGGTGGCGTAGCCACTTGAACGGAGCCCGGAGGTAGCTACGACCGCAGCGAAGCGGAGGGAGCCGCCGAAGGCTTCACGGCAAACAAACGGGCCGTCAGGCCCCAGCTGGTCGGCGTAGCCGGCTCGATCACCTCGCGGAGTGAGGCGGGGTGAAGTGCCTACGGCTTGGGCGCGGGCGGGAGGGGAAGTGCTCGCGCATGCGCGCGATCACCGCGGCGATCTCGTCCGCGTTGGCGCGGATCTCGGCTCGGCGTGCGGCCTCGTGTGCAGCTTCGAGCGCCTGACGCTCGGCACGCCGCCGACTCTCAACCTGCAGCTGCAGGAACGGAGCGGGAGAGCCGGCGTCGACGGTGGCGCGAAGCAGCCATACGAAGTACCCGAACGGATCACGCTGGGATGCGACGTCGACGAGAGGGATACGCCGCTCAAGGCGGCCGCGCTGGATTGCGTCGAGTAACGATTCAGCAGTCCATCCGCGCCCTGTGAGGCCGTGGGCGATCAGCACGTCGCAGAGCTTGCCGAGGTGCGAGGTCGCACGGTCCAGCCACGACATCCGCGCACACAGGCCCGCGGCAAGACGTTGAACGTCGATCGGGCGAGGTTGCTGCGAAGCCGGTTTTTGCCGGGTTTTTGTCGAAGCTGGGCGCCGCGTAGCGGCGTCTTCTCGCGTGCGCGGATGCGCGCGCCTTGGTGATTTTTTACCAACGGGAGAGAAGTTCTTAACCCCCCTACGGGTGGGTAGCTGGACATTTTCCACAGCAGTGGAATCGATGCCGGCGACGGCGTTGCCGGTGGGGGGCGTGTAGCCGCGGGGGAGTGTCAGGGCACGAGTGGACGCTGCCCGGAGCTGTTGGCCACCGTGCTTAGCGTGGGCTTGCGCGCGCTCGGTTGTGGTCAGGTAGCGGCCCTCAGCGACGGTCACCGCCAGGCCGAGCACCTCGAGCAGCTGCCGGGCTCGCTGGACGGTCTTTCCGCTCATGCCGAGCACGCCCGCCACGGTGTCGTGTGCGGTGGTGACGCCGCGGCCCGTGGATTGGTCTGCGGCCGTGCGGTCGGCGTGTGCGACGCGCAGGAGCGTGTCGGGGGCGACTTTCGCGCGTCGACGGGCTTCTTCACCCTCCGGGGTGCGGAGGATGTCCATCACTGCGTCGAACCAGACGGATGCACTGGGCCAGGCCCTCAGAGGGCCATAGACGCCCTCGGGCGCGGGGAGTGCCCAGCTGCCGCCTCTGGGTGACCTGCTGCGCTGTGCGGCGTCCTGGGGGCGCGCAGGGGGAGATTCCCGCGACACGCGGGACGAATTTGCGTTTAGAGAATGCGTATGGGCGCGCGGGCGCGCTAAAGTGTGCATTGTTCTCCTGGTCAGCGTCAGGGAACGACGAAGGCCCGGTTCCACCGGTACTTCTTGAAAACCGCTTCATCTGGGACCCGCCGCCAAGCAAGTCAGATGAGGCACATGAGCTTTGAGGCCCGCTTCGGCGGGCCTCTTCTCTTTAGGGCGAGTCGATAGGCAACTCCCCGTCCGTGAGTTCTTGTGCGGGCCACCATTCGGGCAGACCGCGAGAGGTCAGTTCGGTGTTGAGATGGTCCACGACCGCTTCGAAGAACACGGCGGAGGAAACGCCGGCGTGCGCGGCAAGGCGCTCGAAGCGTTCCTTCTGAGCCTTCTCAACCTTCCAACCGAGCGCGACGGTATCCACGCGCGTGCCTCGGGGGAGTCGACGAACTGCCATAGGGCGAACGTATTGGGTAGCGCCACCGTTAACACGCTGACACGCCGGTAGTAGCGCCATCATTAGCTGGCCGGTCGGACGTTGGTGGCCCCTCGGGGGAGGGTGCTTAGCCGAGCAGCTGCGCGCGGAGCTCGCCGATGAGCGCGTCGATGCGGTCGACGTCGACCGTGTAACGGGGAGCGCGGCCGCGGCGGGCTCCGATTGGCTGTTCTACGTCGGTGCGAATGACTCCGATGGATTCGAGCAGACGCAGGTCGCGGGTGAGTGAACTCACCGCTGTGACGGTCGCTTCACGGATCTCGCCGTAGTAGCTGCCGGGGTGCTTCACCAGGTAGTTGATGATGTTGCGGGGGCCGGTGCGGGCCAGCAGTGCGATCGCGTCAGCTGGAACTGTCGGTGCTGGCACTTCGGGGCTCCTGGATTCTGGGTATGGCAAAGCGAGGGAGCTTGCCGACTCAATGCGGGGGTGCGCAGATTCGACAACGCGGGATGCTGGTCTTCGTAGGGTACGCAAAGACCTGCACCGGGTGTGGGAGAAATGCCCGCGCCCGGTTACCGCGCCCGCGTTGCTCGAGGAGCCGGAATGGTTACAGTGAATGAGCGATCGCCGATTTGAAGGCGCGTGCCGGTAACGACCGTTCGGGCGTGTCCGGGGGTCAGGTCGATGGGGTCTTTTCCGGGTTCGGTGACGGTGGTGCCGTTGGCCGAAGACTGGTCGGTGACCCAGAGTGTGCCGTCGTGGAACGACAGGATGCAGTGGGATTTCGACACTGAGCGCGCGGGGTCATCGACGGTGACGGTCGCGTCGACACCTTCGGCGTCCTCGGGAGGCCGGCGCCCGAGCAGGATGGTGCCGCGGATGATTTCCGTGGAACCGTCGTCAAAGGTGATCATGGCGCTGCGCACGCGCGAGCGACGTTCACCACCGCTGGTGAGGTCGAAGTCGGGATCAATGTGGGGCGTGGGCGCCGGCACTGTGTCGGCGGCAGGCTCGGGGAGGACTGCTGGTGTCGCCGGGAGTTCGTCGACGGTTTCGCGGATTGGCTGTGCGGGTTCCTCGTCCACCGCGGGTTCGACCACGGGGGCGAGGGCGCGGGCGTGCTCCCTGTCGACCGTGACGGCGCCGTCTGGGTCGATGGTGAGCATGAGGGAGGTGCCCGTGTCGATCGCGTGGGCGTACTGCCGTTGACCGGTGGTGGCGGTGTACGCCACCAGCACCTCGACGGCTTGCGCTCGCGCGGCGTCAGAGTCCGCTGCGGTGATGGGCACACTCTGGCCGGGGAGCGTGACTACGCCCGTGCCGTCTGTATCGATGCTGACGTTCATCATGGGGCATCTCCTTCCGTTGCGGTCGAGGCGTAGACGAGTGTCTCGTCGACCTTCTCGCTGATGACGTAGACCGTCGTGGTGAGCGCTGCGAGCGGCGACTCGGATACTCCGGTGGTGAGAGTGGTGAACGGCTCCGAGCTCGGCGTCGTCGCGCTGGCGTCGACGAGGACGGCCTCGTTGCTCTCGGTGCCGTAGACGGTGGAGCCGGATACGGCGACGGGGGTCATGCGGCTCGGGAGCGCGACGGCACGTGGGGCGGCGCTGTAGTCGATGAACGCTTCGCCGAGGGTGAGCGTTTCGGCGTCGGCGGCGTGGATGGGAACGTCCTGGGCGGTGATCCGGGCGTTCATCGGGGCGGTAAGCGTGATCGTGTTCGACGGGAGGTCGACCAGTGTCACGGTGAGAGCCGGTCGCTGAGACCACACGACGATGAGAGTGTCGTCGTCGGCCGCGGAGATCAGCAGCGGGGCCCCTTCGACACCTTCGGGCCGGGGGAGCGGCTTCTTCACGGGCGCTTGATCGGCGGTGAGCGTCCACCACGACTCTTCGTTGGCCGCGATGATCCCTTCGCGGCCCGACAGGATGGGGACCGCTGTGACGGGCACGTCCGTCAACGTGAGACCGTCGCCGGTGAACAGGCCCGCGGTCTGGTTAGGCAAGGTGATTAGCGGCTGTGAGCCGAGGTAAGTCACCTCTGCGCTGCGGCCGACGTTGACTTCCACAGGAGCCACCGGGGACCGATCCGTATCGAGCGGCCAGAGGGTGAGCGAGGACTCGCCCGTGGCGAGGACCGGGCGTCCCTGCACTTCGGAGGCGTGTACGACGTCGTTCGCGCGAGGTGCCTGGGCGCCGCGCCATGTGACGGCGCCGGTCGCGGCGTCGACGAGATTCAGCTCGCCGCTGTCCGTGGTGATCAGCAGCCGCTGGTCGTCGATGAGCCGTGGTTCGCTGCGTGGGGCGATCGGCAGCGACCACGCTGCTTGTTCGGAGAACCCGGGCGGGACCAGGACCGGGATGTTCGCCCCGGCACCTGGGGGGCCGGGGTCGGCGGTGGCCACGGGGGCCGGCGCCGACTGCAACACGACAGCGAGAGTCGCGACGGTTCCTCCGACGACGATCACTACAGCAAGTCCTAGCGCGAGCAGCAGCGGCAAACGTGAGCGCTTTTGCTCTGTTTCAGGCGCCGGCATGGCGAGCTCGTGAGCGGTGCCGTCTGCGGTGACAACCATCCGGTGCTCCGTGTCGTCAACGACAGCACGCACTCGCACCGCGTGAAGACCAAGTTGGGCCGCCTGCTGGGCCGCGGCGGCGACTCCCGCCTCGGTAGGGGTGGAGCCTTCGGGTACGTCGACCGGCAGGCCGTTGAGGGTCACCAGCTGCTCACCTTCCATCGCGAGGGTGAGAACTGGGAATGCCGGAACGGTCGTCGGGTCGAATTGTTCGTCGCTCATGCTGCTACTCCCCAGAATTCCCAGTGCCATGATTCGATCGGACCGCGCCCCCCAGGCCGTGCCCAGTCGGGGTTACGCCACCCGAAACGAGGGGCGTTCTGGTCCATCCACGTGTACTCGAGGCTGTAGAAACTGAAGATGCCGACATCGACAGCGAGTGCCCACCCGTGGTTGGACTGTCCGGGTGTGGCGGCATCGCTGCCGTAGATTTCCTTGGCTCTGGCCTGCTCGTCGTAGTCGCGGTACCCGTCGTTGACGACGAGGTCCTGACCGAACTGAGCGCGGTAGGCGTTGTTCAGCGCGATGAGCGCCTGAGTCGCGTCGGCGCGAAGAACGTACTCGGGTTTCCACGGGATCGGCGAGAGCGTGTTCTCGGGGATACGGCCGTTCTCGTACCCGCCCCACGGGCCGGGTTCGTTGATCCCGCCGGGAATGATGCCGTCAGGGACGGTACCTGCTCCCCCAGGCTCTCGAAGAACTCGTCCGGGTTCTCCAGCTGCGCCACTCTGCTGGGTGCGTACTTCGTCCAGTGCTCGCGTGCGAGCATCCCGTACCGGTTCATCGCGAACCTCCGTGTCCTCGTCGAAGTTGAAGTCCAGTTGCCCGTCGACGAGCTGCTGCTCGACGGGCGCGGGCGGCGCGTTCCGCGCCTGCTCGATGCTTTGGTCGGCCTGTTGCTCGGACAGCCCCCACAGGTCGAAGACGCCTTGCCCTTCGTGTGGCCGCTGCGCGCGACGACGTGGTGCCATCTCTGCCCCCCTCGATCAGCCGTGTGATCGAGGCTATCGACAGCCCTCCGGAAAGGCGCGGGGCCTGGCCCCTTGGGGAAGAGATCATGCGTCCGCGCTCACCTGTAGGCGCCCGCGCAGATGCTTGACGGCCTGGGACCCGTCGAATGACGCGATATCCAGCGCTTCGGGGTACTGGTCCCCCGGCATTGTGACGTAGGCGGTGAACACGGCAGGGGTGTCGCCGGGATTGAGCACGCGATTGGCGACGACGCCGTTGCCCTGGACAACCTCGTACTGAAAATCGTGCTCGAGGTGCCCCTTGTACTCGGTGCGGGCCCGGGTCATGCCCGTCCGCCTGTTCGACCAGAACGCGGTGTCGTAGGCCATGCGCGGGATCTCCCGCGGGCGGCTGCCCTCGTTCTGCATGTACACCGACACCGCCCACGTGCGGTCGATGACGCGGTCCTTGGACACCCGGGCATCGGTGAACTTCACCGTGAGGCCGTCGAGCTTGCCCGGTTCCGGGCTGCGATAGAGCACCTTCGGCACCCACACGCCCATGGTCGCCAGAGCACCCAGGAGAATGATCCCGCCGACGACGAGGCCGACGATCCTGAGCGTTTCCATCACTCCCCCACCCTCTGAGCGCTGCGCGCCTGATGGCGCGCCTGGGCTCGGTAGACGCCCGTGCGTGACGTGTTGAACATCTGCGCGATCTCCGCGACCGCGAGATCGCCCGCGGCCATGTGCTTGGCGATGTTCTCGTCCTGGCGTTCGGTCAGTTTCGGGCGCCGGCCTTTCAGCTTCGCGCGGACCTTTGGTCGCGCCATAGCCTCGCGCGTGCGCAAGCTGATCCACCCGCCTTCCGCCTCGGCGACGGCGGCGAGGATGGTGAAGAACAGCTTCGCCATCGGGTCCTTCGGATCGTATGGCGTGGTGCCGTTCTGGAAGATCACCCCGGCATCCGTCAGTCGGCGGATCACCTCGAGCGCTCCTTCGGTGTTCCGCGCGAGACGGTCGAGTGCGGGAACGACGAAGGTGTCGCCCTCGCGCACCGCGGCCAGGGCGTTGTCCAGCCCGGTCCGGGTCATTTTCGCGCCGCTAAAACCGACATCGCTGTAGATGCGGTCCTCTGGCACGCCGAGCTCGAGCAGCCGAGCCACTTGCCGCTCGGCGTCCTGCTCGATTGTCGAGACTCGCGCGTATCCCACCCTCATAAGCGGAGCGTACCGCATAGGTTACCCTTAACGGTATGGGCAACCGGACGCCTATGCGGTACGAGTGTCCCCCGCGGGATTTCGCGGAATCCGTGTCGCTGGGCCGCCGGCCCCTGCCGTACCGGATAGCGATCCCCATCCGGACACCATTCGCACCGGGGTTTCGCATCACATCTACCCGCCAATCCACGGGATCTTGCCGACGACCTCGGGGGTGGTGCGAAACCGATCGGAATCGCACCAATGAGGAAACCTACAAGGCGCAACAGATCATCGAGAGGGGGCATTCGGACCCGTCTCCTATTTCGACGCGGGGATGGCGCCGGCTTAGCGCCCATCGATTGAGCGGACGGCCACGTGTATTTCGGTCCAGAGTTTGAACTCGGCGGTGTCGTAGCGTCCTTGCCGGTCGACGGCTGCCCATGCGTCGAGGCTTTCGAGGGGGACGCCGGCGAGGCGGGCTGCCGCAGGATGGCTGATGCGGTGGGGCTTCGTCACGGCGTCACGCTAACGCGGACGCCGGGGAGACAGAACGGATCGGTCCGAGATTCACCCGCCACATCACCTGTGGCGATGCCGTTACAGACGGTTCGAGAGGGTGAGCCCGTCGGCGCTACTCGCGTCGTGCATCATCTTGTCGATCAACTCACGGTCGAGCTGCGGTGCGCGGCCGCCGTAGAACTGCATGAGCAGGGCCCGTGTGGGGCTGATCCAGATGGAGGAGCGGCCGCCGCCGGTGGTGGGCATCTGGAGCATGAAGCCTTCACGGCGGCGGAGCTTGTTCATCATGACGACGCGGAGGTGCGCGAGGATACGGTCGTCGATGTCGTAGCTGGAGTCTTGCGTGTAGATCAGTCGTCCCACGGGGCGAGCGTGTCCTTCATCTCGTTCGAGGCTGGGCCATCGCGAAATCGCCCGGCCGCTCCGAATTATCGCACCCGCGATGTTGCTCACATTTGCACAACAGCCCGGGAAGGTTTTCGCAAGGGTCCAGGGGTGAACGTGTCGTCTGAGACGCTGACACGGACGTCGTTCCTCCGGCGTGTGGGACCTCTCGCCATGATGGTCGCGCCGGGGGTCCCGATGTTGGAGGTTTCCGATGGGGAGATTCACGTACGACTCGAGTGTCAGTGCCGACTTCGATGACCGGGAGCTCGCTCACCTGCAGGCGGTCATCGTGGCGAAGATCCGCCGCGGGGAGCGGTTCACCTTCACATGGAAGATCGACATCAGCCTCGGCGGTGGCCGGACAAGCGTCTACCTGTACCCCGGAGTCAAGCTGGCGTTTAGATACGAGGGTGGCCACACACCGCAGCTCAACCCGTCCTGGCTGCGGATGCTGACCGACGCCGCCAACTCGCCACAGGGACTTCACGTGCTTGATGAGCCGGCCGGGCGCACTCCGGACCAACTCGCGCGCGACGCCGACCGACGGAATCACCCGGTAGAGGCGTGACAACAGTCGCAGTGTGCAACGCGCTTTCCGATGGTGCAACCCCGATGCCGGTGAGACCTAGCGACATCTACGTTGTACCGCATGACTCAGAGCATCGAACGGGTTCAGCTGACCGTGAATGGTGCCACCCATGCTCTCGCGCCGTTGGAGAGCGTCGGGGATATCGAGGCTCAGGTTCTCGGCGCCACGCGCGCCGGCGGTGGCTTCATCACGGTCACGCTGGACGGGGGCGAACGTCTCAGCATCTTCGTGTCGGCGGCGGCAAGTTCGATCACCATCGCTTCCTCCACAGTGCGCCTTGATAGCGGCCTCGCCGACGGCGGCGGCGGCGGGTGGCGCAACCATTCTGGGCAGGTGTTCGACGATGAGGAGTCGCCTTACGACATCATCTGACCGTCACGACGGCACGTAACCGATCGGTTCCGCTTCGAATAATCCGGGGCGCAAAGCGGTAGCAGTGCAGACCTCGCGCCGCTTGAAGCCAGCATTACGACCGCCCGACACTCATATGCTTCGTCTGTGACGTATCTGGCAGAAAGCCCCGGCACCGTCGTGGTTGCGAAATGACGCGCGTGCTCGTCATCGACGACGAGCAGATGCTCACCGACCTGCTGTCGATGGCACTGCGCATGGAGGGCTGGGAAGTGCGCACCGCCGGCTCCGGCTTCAACGCCCTGCAGGCCGCCCGCGACTTCGAACCTGACGCCCTCGTGCTCGACGTCATGATGCCCGACCTCGACGGCATGGCGGTCCTGCAGCGACTGCGGCACTCGGGCAACGACGTCCCCGTGCTCTTCCTCACCGCGAAGGACTCCGTGGCCGACCGTGTCGCCGGCCTCACCGCCGGCGGCGACGACTACGTCACCAAGCCCTTCAGCCTCGAGGAGGTCGTCGCACGCCTCCGCGGGCTCATGCGACGCGCGGGCACCGCCCTCACCCGCGACTCCGAGCCCATCCTGCGCGTCGGCGACCTCTCGCTGAACGAGGACAGCCACGAAGTCGTGCGTGGCGACCGCGAGATCCAGCTGACGGCGACGGAGTTCGAGCTGCTGCGCTTCCTCATGCGCAACCAACGCCGCGTGGTGTCGAAGGAGCAGATCCTCGACCGCGTCTGGAACTACGAATTCGGCGGAAGCTCCAACGTCGTCGAGCTCTACATCCATCACCTGCGCAGGAAGACCAACGCCGGCCAGGAGCCGCTCATTCGCACCGTTCGCGGCGCCGGCTACGTGATGGAAGCGCCAAGGAAATAAGGGAGGCTAGGCCGATGCTCGGGCAAAGGGAGCCCGCCAAACTCGGGCCGCCCGCACGGCGGAACACCTCCCTATCGCTTATGGCCGACCCCTACACCCCGGCATCAACGGCGTCATTTCCGCCAGATTCTCCGTACTGGCTACTCGCGACGCGAGGCAAATCAGCTCGTAGACGCTGCGCGTTCGCGAACCGGCCTCGAGGACTCTTGAGCCCACGGGACGCGGTGCCTGTGGGCAGGCAAGCCCCTGCAGTGGGGGCACCTGATGTCGGACACTGAAATGCGCCCGCACACGCGCGGTGTGCTCTGAACCCTCGGGACGGACATGCTGAAGCAAAAACCAGGCAATAAGACCAGCGCGGATGCGCCGCACCCGGACGCTGACGAGAAGCCAGACTCTCCCACCGAGCTGACGAAGCGGTCATGGAAGTACGTGCTGCGAAAGACAGTGCGGGAATTCTCCGCTGACCAGTGCACAGACGCCGCCGCGGGCCTGGTGTACTACGCCGTCCTCGCACTATTTCCGGCGCTGATTGCGATCTTCTCCGTACTGGGTGTCGTTGGCCAAGGCGACGCCGCCGCCAACGCCATCATCGGCATCATCCAAGACGTCGCCCCCAACGCCGCTGACACGCTCCGCGAACCGATCGAGCAGATCGCGTCATCTCGAGGCGCCGGTATCGCACTCGTCACCGGTATCGCCCTCGCACTCTGGTCAGCATCCGGATACGTGGGCGCTTTCAGCCGTGCAATGAACCGCATCTACGAAATCGACGAAGGACGCCCCTTCTGGAAGCTGCGCCCGATGCAGCTGCTGGTCACCGTCATTGCCGTGGTAGCGCTTGTCCTCGTCGCGCTCGGTCTCGTCATCTCGGGTGATGTCACTACCGCTATCGGCAACGCCCTTGGCCTCGGTCAGGGCGTGCAAATCGCATGGGACATCGCGAAATGGCCGGTCATGCTCTTCGTCATCGTGTTCCTCGTCGCGGTGCTGTACTACGCCACCCCCAACGCCAAACAGCCGAAGTTCCGCTGGATCAGCCTCGGCGCCATCATCGCCATCGCTGCCCTCGCTATAGCGACCGCCGGCTTCGGGATCTACGTCGCCAACTTCTCCAACTACGACCGCACCTACGGCTCGCTCGCCGGGGTCATCATCTTCCTGCTCTGGCTGTGGATCGCCAACCTCGCCCTCCTGTTCGGCGCCGAGTTCGACGCCGAACTCGAACGCGGCCGCCAGTTGCAAGGCGGCATCGCCGCCGAAGAAGACATTCAGCTGCCCGCCCGCGACACCCGAAAGAGCAAAAAACAGGCCGAGAATGAGCGCAGCGACGTCAAAGAAGGCCGCCAAATCCGGCTCGAAGAAGCAGCCGACGGTCCTGACGCGCCCTCCCCACCAAAGCCGTCAACGCCACGCCCACACCCCCGGCGAAAGTGGTGGCAACTACGCCGATAACACACCCTCAGACGCTCCCGTTGGCGCAGCCTCAAATGACCCCCATGTCGTGCAGGTGTTGCGCGACACGTTCGTAGTCGACGACGTCGACGGCTCGGCCCGTGAGGCGGGTCACGGTGCCGAGCAGCATCATCCGTTCGTTCGTGAGGGTGAAGTGATGCGCGCACAGCTCGACGAGCACGGGCCCCACACCGGGGACATCGAACTTCTCCGTGCTCGTCGAGCTGTCAGCGCAGCGTACAGTCAGTGCGCGTCCTCATCCTCTTCCGGGTTGAAGTTGGAGGCGGTGCCGGTGTGCCCGGCGGCGACACCGTTAGGGTCGCTCGGAATGGTTCCGTCTTCACCGAGCCCGCCGGGCTTGGAGGTGGTGTCGGTCTCGGTTGAGACTTCGACGTCTGCGCCTTCGTAGGAGTCTTCGTCGGCGGACAGCTGCGCGTCGTCGTTGGTGGGAGTGGACATGGGTTGCTCCTTCGTTATGGGTGTGACTGAGGTCGATAGGTGGTCTGGAGTTGTTAGAGGCGGCGTAGCAGTGTGACGAGGGCCACGAGTCCGATCGCGACGGCGCCGGCCGTGATGAGTGCCTTCTTCGGGTCCCGCTGGTAGGTGGCGCGCGCTCCCTCCACGGCGTTCACTGCAGACTGCAGGGTCGTGTCGATGGCGGATTCGGCCTGCTGTTTCGCCTCGTCGATCTCGACGGAGACATGGTCAGCGACGTGACTGCCGGAACGAGCGGTGCCGTCGCTGCCGTTCGTGGAGGCGTGTTGCAGCGCGTCGGTGGCGTCTTCGAAGCGGTCTTTCGCCGCCGCAGCAGCGTCGTTGTCGGAGGTGGTCACAGCTGGTGGTCCTTCCACGAGTGGATCGAGGGCTTGGACGGGCAAGCAGCACTTAGCCGGTCGACTTACGGTATAAATTCACTCGCTGCATGTGCAGCGGCACCGTCACACACATGAGCGCGGACACGGTGCGATCGTCACAAAAAAGGTAAGCGGAGTCCATGCCCCCAACCACGACCAGCGGTTCTCCGTCCAATCAAGGATTGGCCGCCGCAGCCGACGACTTGCTTGTCCAGCGAGCAGTCGACGGGGACGTGGCCGCTTTTCGCACCCTCATCACCCGACACGCACCCATCATGCGCGCCTACATCGCTCGCATCGTCAGCAGCTACACCGACGCCGACGACATCCTCCAAGACACCTACGTCGTCGCCTGGAAGAAACTGCCCACCCTGCGTGACCCGAGCCAAGCCAAGCCATGGATGATGCGTATCGCCACGAGACGCGCATTCGCCCACCTCAAAAAACGCCCCCCGGAAACAGTCTTCCCGGCCGACCATGCAGCCACCGGACACGACCCGGAGGAGACGACAATACGCAACGCGCAACTGCGCGAACTCTCCAAAGCGTTGGACGCCTTGCCCGAGGATCAGCGGCAATGCTGGCTCCTTCGCGAAGTGGCGGGACTGAGCTACCAAGACATTGCCGATGCAATGGGGGTCACCACCGGCCAAGCACGCGGCAAACTCGCACGAGCACGAGTGAACATCACAGTCCGAATGGAGGGATGGCGATGACCGACACCAACACCAACTCCGACCGCACCGTCCTGGACTGCGGCAAAACCCTCGACGAGCTCAGCACCTACCTCGCCCACGACCGCACCCCCTACGACCCCGCCATCGAGGAGTGCCCGGAGTGCGTCAACGCGCTGCGCGCTCTCGAGCGTGTCTCCCACCTCTCCCGCGATCTGATCGCACACGACGCCGATACCGTGCCTGCTCCTCCCCCGTCCTGGCTGAACGACATCATCAACAACATCGGCGCCGAGCTTCGGGCCGGACGCGACCTCCCCCTGCACCACCCCGACCCCTTGGTGAGCCTCAGCATCACCGAAGGAGCCGTACGTGCCCTCATCCGTGACGTCAGCGACACCATCCCCGGCATCCTGGTCGGAGCATGTCGAATCACCGGTGAAGCCGACACACCACACGCCCCCGTACATGTCAACATCACCGTCAGCATCGCCACACGCACGCCGATGCCACCACTGCTCACCCAGCTCCGCGAACAGGTAATGAAGGTCCTTCACGAACACACCGAGCTGCACATCGACGCCCTCAACATCACTGTCGAAAACATCCACGACGCGGCTGCAGGAGACGACGCCAGATGAGTAGCGAACAACCCACCCCCTCTCCGCAGCCGGAGGACCTGACCACCCTCGTCCTCAGCGTTCCGGGAGTTACCGCCGTGTACCCCTCAGCGCCCACACCAACACGAATCGCACGAGCGATCGCTGCCACCCTCGGCACCTCACCAGCCCCAGAGCCCATCGTGAATCTACGCACCACGAACGAGCGAACGACCATATCGGCCCGAGTCGCCACCCACAGCAGCCCCGCCCCCACTATTGCCCGCGACATCGCTGATCATCTGCGATCCGCACACCCCGACAAATCCGCACGCATCACGGTGCAAATCGCGAGCATCACCATCTGAGGAACACCCTCCGCCCGGGGTCCGAACATTTTTGTGACGGAGCAGGCCCTGTCGTGCTCTTCTATATGTGAGCGGCACCGCCGTCTCGTGCGACAGGCCCGTCACTCCCTGCGCGCGCCCACCATCCGACTGATAGGGCCCATGGGAAACCTTTACTACAGCAACAGCGACGCCATCATCGACGATCGCCTCCTGCACTACATCCAAGTCATCGCCGCGACCAAGCTCCGCCGCGGCGAGAACTTCACCCTCACCCTGACCCAACGTGCCAACCCCGAACCTCGCATCACAATCTGGATGAACCCCAACATCCCCCTCCGCTTCACCTACACCACACCCGAAGCAACACCCCTCGTAGGCGCATACCTCCAGCAACTCGCCGCCCAAGCAAACAGCACCAGCGGCCTCATAATCGACCTCGACCACTGGACCGAACCCGCCCCCGCTCAGCAAGCACACGCCGCATCTCGGTGAAGGCCAGCCCCGGCAGGCGCGACTACATGTCCTTCGACAACCGTATTGGAGCAAAACCCGATCGGTTTTGCACCAACAGGATGTACCGTCGGTTGACCTGGCCGTTACCCCGAAGGAGGCGGTGCGGTCGAGGCCCGATACACGAATTCTGTGTCACAGAAGGTTGTGCGGAACTCGTCTTCATCACCGTCGATGCGGCGCAGTAGTTCGGTTGCCGCACTTTGTTTCATCCCCAATACCGGTTGAGAGACGACCGACAGTTCAGGGCTCACGAGCCTGGTCCATTCGAGGCTCTTCGCAGTTGAGGGTGTAGCCCGGGACCGCCGGCTGGTTCGCGGATAGGCGTCGAGGTCTTCCAGGATGGAAGTTCTCACGCTCACCATCCGCCGGAAGACCTCGACTTGCACCACCCTACGTTCGCGACCCCTGACCTGACCACGTTCTGCCGTCTCGACGAGCTCGGCCTTCAAGCCGTCGGGCAGCTGCTCGAGCCTGATCGGGCGGTGCTTGGCTTTGTCAACGTCTTGTGGCCCAGGGGGGACGGCCTGATTTGGCCCATCCAAGATGGTGTCTTCTGAAGGGCTGTGTTCGTCAGGCTGGATGGTGCGCGTTGCCGGATCGAGTTTGCAGTATCGCGCGGAGGACATTGATCACGTCGTCGTGGTCCGTGTTCGTGGCGGCGGCTTCGTCGACGAGTTCGCGGATTCGCCGGATCACCGATTGAGGCAGCACTGCGGCGGAGTCTGCCACGCGCGTCCCGGCCGCGGTCCGGGTGACGACGAGTCCATCCTGCTCGAGCATCTTGTAGGCCTTCGCCGCGGTGCCCTGCGCGACTTTGAGGTCTGCGGCGGTCTGGCGCACCGTGGGAAGCCGCTCGTTCGCGCCCAATTGGCCTGAGACGATGAGCCCGCGAAGCTGCCGGTAGATGTCGATCGCTGGGTTGCTCTCTTCGGGTGTGGTGACGACGACGTGCGATGTCATCGCGTTGCCTCCAGGGTCGCCGGTGTCTCGGTCGGAGCCGATGGTTGGCGGGTCGCTGGGCGGCGTCGCAGGCCACTGCCAGCGACGAGGAGTAGCAGCACGAACCCGGTGATCTCGAGAATGGGAGCGCACCATCCCGCGGCGACGGCGAGCTCGGCGTATCGCCAGGCGGCGTCGTAGGGGTTGTCCCCGTTCTGCCCCGTGACGGTCAGGTGGGAAACCGATCCCGAGTTTGCGATGAAACGCCAGGCGCCGGCGAGTGTGAGAAGAACCGCCGCCGTTGTCACGCGTGTGACGTTGCGCGCGGCCTCTCGACGCGCAGCCCGCTCGGCGATGAGGGTCTCGGTGTGGAGGTATGGGCGCGCCGCATTGCGATCGAACGCGGACCAGGCGACGGCGAGCAGGGCACCCAGGCTGGTGAGCACCGGCAGCCCGTAGGTCCACCCGTAGAAGGGCAGACGGATCGGGTCGATCGTGCTTTCGTTGGGGATGGGAATGACGAGCCAGACGTATTGGCCCTGCACGTTGGGTGACGATGCGAGACCGGCAGCAACGGTCGTCACCACGAGGATCAGAGCCGTGAGCCCCAGGCTGATGAGCGCGAACCGGGAGCTGAAGCTCACCCAGCTTCGACGTTCGGCCGAAATCACGGGAACCTCCGCCGGGGTCGTCCCCCTCGTCACGATGAAAGCGAGGACGATGCCGAGACCGATGATGGCGCACGCGATCGGGGTGGTGAATCGCCACCAATGAAGACGATCCGCACCAGTGAGGATGTAGCCGCGGATCACGTAGTCAACGAAGAAAAAGACGAGCACCCCGGCCGCGGCCCATCCAATCGCACGCCGCTCGGGTGCGTATCGCGCTCGAACTGATCGCGGCTCTGCGGTAAGCGGCCGTGCAGCAGCAGAAGCCCGTGACGTGTAGAGACCTATACCTGCCGCAAGGACCAATGCCACGAAGAACGAGACTGCAGGTAGCGAGAACGCTCCTGCGATCAACTGGGCTGGGTCGAACATGCGCGCACCGCTCATCAACATCACTCATCCAATCTCTTGTGCCACTTGTCTATCACAAGTTGTACCAGATGAGGAGCACAAGATCTGGATGCTGGCGGCCGTCTGGACCGCTAGCGCGCTGGCGTCTTCCTGGTGTGGTTGAGTCGATATGAGTCGGTCCCGGTCTCGATGATGGTGCCGTGGAAGGTGAGTCGGTCGACGATCGCCGCGCAGAGTCTCGGGTCGGTGAATGTCTTCGTCCATCCGCTGAAGGCTTCGTTGGTCGCGATCGCCACGGATGCCTTCTCTTCTCTCTCGGTGAGGACTTGGAACAGGAGTTCGGCGCCTCTGCGATCGAGTTCCATGTAGCCGAGTTCATCGATCAAGAGCAGGTCGACGCGACCGTAGCGGGCGATGGTGCGGTTCAGTTGCATATCGTCGGCGGCTTCGACGAGCTCGTTCACGAGCCGGGTCGCGAGCGTGTATCGGACCCGGTAGCCCTTTTCGGCTGCGGCGGTGCCGAGCCCGATCAGGAGATGCGACTTGCCGGTGCCGGAGTCGCCGATGAGGCAGAGGGGTTCCCCGCGGCGGATCCAGTCGCCTTGCGCGAGGGTGTGGATGGTGGCGGGGTTGATGTTCGGGTTCGCGTCGTAGTCGAAGTCGCCCAACCATTTCTGCCGCGGGAAGCCGGCGTTCTGGACCCGGCGCGTGATGGAGCGGCGGTCCCGGTCGTCGACCTCGGCGAGGAGCAGCTCGGCGAGGTAGCCGAGGTAGGACAGTTGCTCCCGTTTCGCGGTCTGCGTCGCCTCTTCCATCACCGCCCGGATCGTCGGCAGCCGGAGCCGTCGGCAGGCGGAGTCGACGGCGGCCGCGGCGGCTTCCTCAGTCAGGCCGCGGCGGTGGCGGAGCGTGGTCGTAACGTTCGTGAGGGTCGGACTCATGCGCCGGAGGCTCCTTCACTCATGGATGCGGTAACCGCGTGTTTCGCGGCTCTCTTGGTCAGCAATGCGTCGTAGCCGGCGACGGACGGGAGGGGCCGGTTGTCTTGCGGGAGGCCGGCGATGACCGCGGCCGGGTCGGTGAGACGACGTTGCGTGAGCGACACCACCTTCGGCAACGTCGGCGCCTCGATGAGCGCGATGTCATTTTTCTCGAGCTGGGCCGCCGCGAGGCGCGCTTCCACGGCGACGACGTCGGCAGTGACCGCGCCGACGGTGAGCGCGGCACTGATTCCAGCGAGCACCGCCGGGGTCGGCATAGTGCGGTGCAGCAGGAGCACGTCGATGAGCTCTCTCGTGCCGGCTGCATCACCGTTGACCTTCCTCGATTCCGCCCAGAACCCCTCATGCAGCCCAGTGAACGCGCCCGTGTTGCGGGCGTGGGCGAGGGCGGTGGAGCCGCCGAGAGCGCCGGGCTTGTGCTGGAGCACCTCGAGGTAGTGATCGAGCTGGACGGATTGCCCGTAGCGTTCGATGACCCGCTCATGCCGGGCCACGACCTGCCGGCCGTCGAATACGACGAGCTCAGACGCGCGCAGCGAGACGCGGAGTTTGCGGCCGATGAGCCGGACCGGGACGGAGTACTTCGCCTGCCGCACCGTCACCAGCCCGGACCTGTCGACCCGCGGGTAGAGCTCCAGGCCCGGGTCGAACCGATCCCTCGGCAGCTGCGCGAGATGCTCCCGATCGGAGGAGAGGTCCTGGGCGACAGTGCTGATCTTCTGCCCGATCCGCCGTCTCTCATCCCGCAGATCCCATTCACGGATCCGGGCGTTGAGCTCGGCGAGGGACGCGACGACGGGCATGGGTGAGAGCCAGGTGCGGCGGAACCTGCCAACCTCGCCCTCGATGCCGCCCTTCTCGTGCGCCCCGTTGATCCCGGGCTCGCAGTAGAACGCGTCGAACCCGTAATGCGATCGGAACAACGCCCACCGTGTGGTCTCTACCCGCGCCCGGCCGGAGAGAACCTGCGTGACTGCGGGTGAGAGGTTGTCGTACTTGATCTGCAGCGTTGGGACACCGCCGAGTTCCTCGAACGCGTCGATATGGCCTTCCAGGAACGCCTCCAACGCCTGCGTCGGGTAGACGCGGTGCACGGCACGCCCCGAGTGGGAGAGGCGGAACGCGAACATGTAGCACTTTGTCTTCACCCCAGCGAGGATCACCCACAGCTCCCCGAAATCGACCTCCGCCTCAGCGCCGGGCGCGTGTTCCTGCGGGACCATCGCTCGCGACACCCCGCTGGTGCCAAGGATCTCCGGCCGCCGCCACCGCACGTAGTCACGCACCGTCGGGTAGCCGACATCGGCGCCGTGCTCGTCCAGGAGCCGGTGCCAGATCCGGGTCGCGGTCTGCCGCTGCTTCCGCGGCGCGTCGATGTCCTGCCGCAGCATCCCGTCGATAAGCTCCCGCACCCCATCGAGCTTCGGCGCTGCCCGGACCGGGGTCTTCCGCGCCGGCGGCTCTGCGGACTCCAACGCCTGACGGACCGTGCGTCGATGCACTCGGAACCGTTTCGCCAGCGCGTTGATCGACAACCCCTCGACCCGCGCCGCACGACGAATCTCGGCGAACTCTTCCACCCTCGACCTCACAGGCCCCTCCTCGCTCGATACCGAACGAGGACACCCTCAGCCCTGGGCCAAATCAGACCGACAACGACACCCCGGCAGCCGACGAGCTGGGCCAAATCAAAGCGACAAGCCTGGGCCAGCTAAGCGTGACAGAGCCAGGTGCTGGAGTGCCGCGTCGTCGAGGACGACCCGTGGTGTCGGAAGTGCGGCGCGGAGGGCGTGCCGCGTGACACGGTGACGCGGCCGCTGGCGCGTGAGCCGTTCGGGCATCGGCCGACGACGCTGCTGGTCCGGGTGCGCCGCTACCGGTGCACGCACTGCCGCCGGACCTGGCGGCAGGACACGTCGAAGGCGGCGGCGCCGAGGGAGAAGATCTCCCGCGGCGGGATCGGGTGGGCACTCACGGCGATCGTGGTCGACCACCTCACCGTCTCCCGCGCCGCAGCAGGGCTCGGGGTGTCGTGGCATACCGCGAACACCGCGATCATCGCCGAAGGCAAGCGTCGCCTGATCGACGACCCGGCGAGGTTCGACGGGGTCACCACGATCGGTGTCGACGAGCACGTCTGGCGTCACACACGGTTTGGCGAGAAGTACGTGACCGTGATCATCGACCTCACCCCCACGAGGAACAAGACGGGCCCGGCCAGGCTGCTGGACATGGTCGAGGGCCGCTCGAAGCAGGTGTTCAAGGAGTGGCTCGCCGCCCGGCCTGCGGAGTGGTCGAGCCGGATCGAGGTGGTCGCGATGGACGGGTTCTCCGGGTTCAAGACCGCCGCGGCCGAAGAGCTCCCCGACGCGGTCCCGGTGATGGACCCGTTCCACGTCGTCCGCCTCGCCGGCGACGCGCTCGACCGGACCAGGCAGCGCGTCCAACAAGACACCCTCGGGCACCGCGGTCACGCCGGCGACCCGCTCTACGGGGTCCGCCGCACCCTCCACACCGGCGCGAGCTTCCTCACCGAGAAGCAGACCGCGCGGCTCGACGCGGTGTTCGCCGCCGAGGAGCACGTCGAGGTCGAAGCGACCTGGGGCATCTACCAGCGCATCGTCGCCGCCTACCGCGAACCCGACAAGAACAAGGCGAAGGAGATGATGCGGGCGGTGATCGACTCTGTCAGCAACGGCGTCCCCGCGCTGCTCAAAGAGGTCCGTCGCCTCGGCCGCACACTGAAGCAGCGCGCCGCGGACATCCTCGCGTTCTTCGACCGCCCCGGAACGAGCAACGGCCCAACGGAGGCCATCAACGGCCGGCTCGAGCACCTTCGCGGTTCCGCCCTCGGCTTCCGGAACCTCACGCACTACGTCGCCAGATCGCTCCTCGAAGCCGGCGGATTCAGACCGCTCCTACACTCTCATTCGCGATGAGCCGAAAAAGGGGAGATCGGGACCGGCTCTGCCGGCTCCGATCTCCCCTTTCCCAGGGATCAGGAGATCATCAGTGGTCGCTGTGATCGGCGATCAGGCCGTACTCGCTGAGGAGTGCACCGATCTCCGTGTCGTCCACCTTGTTGTGAAGCAGCTTCCGGGCGATAGGGCCGCCGGGGAGATGCACCTCCTCGCCGTCGCGCAGCCGGCTGGTCGCCGAGAGCAGCTTCCGCACGTCGTACGTGGAGTTGAAGACCTCGGGCACGCCGCGTTCGATGTCCAGCAGGGTGTAGACGGCCTCCATCGGCGTGCGCACCGAGTACTCCGTCGTGAAGATGCAGTCGCGCTCCTTGGACTCGGCGAACTGCCCGATGAAGGCGAAGTTCACCGATCCTTCCGGGACGACATCCGGGCGGTCTCCGGCCTGCCGCGGCATGAAGAACGCGGTCACGTAGGGCATCATCACCGGAACGGTCTTCGCAGCATTGGCCGCGAGCTCGGGGATCTCCTCGACGGGGACGCCGAGATGATAGAGCCACTCCTGCGCGATCTCCTCACCGGTGGACTCCTGAATGGTCTTTCCCGTGTAGTCCCCGGGCACGTCGGAGAACAGGGCGTAAACCCACACCACGATCTCGTCGGGCTTCTGCTGCTTGAAGTGGGGCTGCCGGTTGACGGTCCATGACAGGAGCCAGCGGGAGTCCCGCGCGGTGACGATACCTCCCGTGACCACCTTCCCGCTGAAGGGGTCGCGCTTGGCGATCTTCTCGATGTACGCCGGGATCCGCGCGTCTAGGGTGGTGACGGTGGCCGACTCCCATTTCGTCTGCGGGATGTGATCGGCGAAGACTCCCGGACGCCCGAACGCGGGGTCCTTCTGCGCGATCCGCCGCCACAGGTCCCAGGCGGGTGCGGGGCCCTCGTCCAGACGTGCGGGGGTGTGCTGGTCTCCCTCGTTCGAGTTCTCCGTCAGCGATCCGATCGTCATGAACAGCAGGTCGTTCTCCGACAGGTCGACGCCGTCTCCCGGTGCTCCCTCCGGCCCCGAGACCCAGTGCAGACGCGTGGCCTGCTTGCGCGCACCGTCGGCGGAGATGTCGAAGTCGACATCCGTGACCTGCGTGGAGAAGTGGAACGTCACGCCCTGGTCGAGCAGCCACGTGTACAGGGGCAGGACGAGGGACTCGTACTGGTTGTACTTGGTGAACTTCAACGCCGAGAAATCGGGCAGGCCGCCGATGTGGTGGATGAACCGGTGAAGGTACAGCTTCATCTCCAGTGCGGAGTGCCACTCCTCGAAGGCGAACATCGTCCGCCAGTAGAGCCAGAAGTTGCTCTCGAGGAAGTCCTTGCCGAACACCTCGTCGATCCGCTTGTTCTCCATCTCCTCGCGAGTGGCGAGGAAGACTTTGACGATGTCCTTCTGCGCCTTCTCGCTCAGGCCGAACTTGCCGTCGGTGTGTGCGTCCTGGCCTCGGTCGATCGTGGCGCGCTGCAGGGAGTAGTTCGGGTCGTCCTTGTTGAGCCAGTAGAACTCGTCCAGGACGCTCGCTCCTTCTACCTCGAGGGACGGGATCGAGCGGAACAGGTCCCACAGGCACTCGAAATGGTCCTCCATCTCGCGGCCGCCGCGGATCACGAATCCCTTCTTCGGCTCCTTGATGCCGTCGAGCGCGCCACCGGGCAGCTTCAGCTCCTCGAGAATGGTGATCTTGTTCCCGGGCATCTGGCCGTCGCGGATGAGGAACGCGGCACCGGATAGGGACGCGAGCCCTGATCCGACGAACCAGGCCGACTTCTCATCGACACCCGCCGGCTTGCGGGGCCGCGCGAACGCTTCGTAATTCCCGCTCGTATAACGCATCTTTTTCTTCCTTCTCTGTTCCTTGGTCACTCGTAGTCGTAGAAGCCGTGGCCCGTCGAGATGCCGAGCTTGCCCTTGTCGATGTAGTTCTCCTTCAACCAGGCGGCGATCTTCTGAGCCTCCGGGCTGCCGTGCGACATGATGTTGTACGGCGTGGTCAGCCCGATGACGTCGTAGATCTGGAACGGCCCCATGGGGGCGCCGGTCGCGATGCGCCAGACCTTGTCGACGTCATGCGGCTCCGCGTATCCGCCGGCGGCGAGCTCGGCTGCGGCGTTCAGGAAGGGCACCAGGAGAGAGTTCAGGACGTAACCTGCCTTCTCCTTGTGGATCGGAATCGGCACCATGCCGATCTCGGCCGCGAAGTCGACGATCTCATCGAAGACGGCGGGGTCGGTCTCGTCCGTTCCCATCACCTCTCCGGTGTTGAACTTCCAGACCTGATTGGCGAAGTGCAGAGCGAGGAACTTCTGCGGCCGGCCGGTGAAGTCCTTCATGTCGCTGGGCAGCAGCGTCGAGGAATTGGTCGCGAAGATCGTCTTCTCCGGCGCCACCTCGGCGAGCTTCTCGTAGGTCTCCTGCTTCAGCTTCAAGACCTCGGGGATCGCCTCGATCACCAGATCCGCGTCCTTGACGGCGTCTGCCAGGTCGGAGGAATACGTCAGGTTCTCGAGCGCCTTCTCCGCCTTCCCCTCGGCGGCCCCGGCGACGCCGTCCTGCTTGTAGGTCTCTGCCAGTGACGAGAAACGTGACTTCGCCTTCTCGAGAATCTCGTCACTGATGTCGTAGGCGACGACGTCGAAGCCGCTGAACGCCGTCTGGAACGCGATCTGCGATCCCAGGACGCCGGTGCCGAGGACTGTGACCTTGTGGATGCTGCTCATTCTGCTCTCCTTCATTTCCTGTTCTGTGTGGTTGTCATGGTCGACGTTCGCCGGTTGCCTCGCGGGTCGCCGCCAGCCCCCGCACGATCTGCGCGATCTGGTGGCGGAGGTCGTCTCGCAGATCGTGTCCGCGGTGGGCGCCGGTGTACAGCCGAGCGATTGCGAGATGGACCACGGCGAAGACGGAGCTGCTCGCGACGCGTGCGGCGTCGTGGTCGTCGGTCACCCCGCGTCCTCGGTCGCTGTCGACCAGGCGCGCGGCGAGTGCTTCCTCGAAGGCCTGCACGTGAGCGAGGCCCTCGAGCCGGAATCTCTCGGACGGCGACCCGAAGAGCAGCTCGCGCTGGTAGGTGGCCGCGTTCTCCGGCGACTCGCTCGCCCGTGTCACGAGCGGCTCGACCAACGCGACCACGGCCTCGACCGGGTCGCTGACCGATTCGGCGCGCTCCAGGCCCTCGCGAAGCGCCTCGTCGAGCTTGGAGTTGTAGACCATCAACAGCAACTCGCTCTTCGAAGCGGCGTACCGGAACAGAGTGCCTGCGGCCACGTCTGCCCGGTCCGAGATCTGCTGGGTGGTCACGGCGCTGAAGCCCTCGGCGTCGAACAGTTCGGCTGCCGCCTCGGAGATCCGCCGCTGCTTGGCCTCCATCGACCTCGACCTTCGACTGACTGCGTTCGTAGCGGACATCCGTTCCTCCTTCTGAAATGGATCGTACTCATTAATGAGTGCACGCCGCAATGGGGGTGGACGTCTTGCGTTCGGTGCCTTCGTGCCCGCTTCTGCTCACTCCGCGTCCGCGGGCCGCCGCGATGGGTTGAAGTAAGGGTCACCTTACTTGTAGGCTCGCGGTCGGCGGCGGAACACTAGCTCGTGTCGGTCCCGGTACGCGGCTGGGCCGTCCAGCGCGAGGGTCACGAGTGCCGGGTCAAGGCGGTGCAGGATCGACCGGACCGTCGAATAGCTTGGACGGGCGCACCCGATGCGGTCGGCCTCGGCCATGGCGAGCCGGTGCAAGGCCGTCATCCCGGGACGCGGTTTGGTGAGTCCGAGCTGCTCAACGAACGCGACCAGGTCTGGGTCGGTGCGCCGGGTCCCCGCGTCCGCTCGCGCGCTCGGTTTCAGCCCGTCGATCCCCGCCACCGCGTAGTCATGGTTCCAGCGTTGAAGGGTGCGCAGACCGATTCCGGTCTCCCTGACCAGCGTGGCCAGGGGAATGTCATCCTCGACATGGAGACGCAGGATCCGCCACCGGGCCAGCGCGTCCATGGCACATCTAGTCGCCGACCGCTGCCGGGGTGCCGGTGGCGTGCTGATGACGGTAGAGCGTCGCTCTGGACCATCCGACCAGTCGGGCTGCGTCTTCGGCGGTGCGTCCCTTCGCGCGCGCGTCTCGCACGATCGCAAGCTTCTCCTTCACGACGCCCGGATCCACGGGTGGCCGGCCGAAGCGCGTGCCAGCCTGCTTCGCCGCGGCGATGCCGGCGTTGACTCGCTCGGTGATCAGTTCACGCTCGTACTCCGCCAGCGTCGCGAGCATGCCCAGCATCATCCGCCCGGACGAGGTCTCGGGGTCGATGCCATCCGAAATCGATCGAACCTTCACGTCCTTCTCGCGCAGCAGGTTCACCGTGTTCAGCACGTCGATGAGGGAGCGCCCGAGTCGGTCGATGCGCCAGACGACCACCGTGTCGCCGGGCTCCGCGTACTCCAGAAGTCTCTTCATCCCTGGCCGCTGCACCGCGGCACGGCTGCCCGAGGTCACGTCTGAGAAGACGTCCCTCGCCTCAACACCCGTCGCGCCCAGGGCGTCGAGTTGCAGGCGCGCGTCCTGACTGACGGTGCTCACGCGCGTGTACCCGAGAAGCCTCACCCGATCAGCATGCCTCACAAACTCCTGTCGCGCGACCCCGTGAGGCAGAGCGCGATGAGGCAACTTTTCGAGACGTTCTCAGCGCCCGAAATTGTGTGACGACGGCACCCTTTGACGCATCGCTCATCATGTCTCATTTAGCTGTACATATTCGAGACACCGATGGGGTCCGGCGGGCGGTGGTGTTTGTCAGCGCAGGTCTTGGTGTCAGCGGGCTACGGGGTTGACGGAGACGATCTCGATGTGGAGGTCGTTCAAGGCGGTAAGCAGCCCCAGGAGGTGCGACTGGTCGGGCACGTCGCCAATCAGTCGTGTCAGTCCGTCCGTGTCGGTGTCGATCTCAAACGCAGTGAACGAGTCCGTCAGCGCGGGGCTCATCCGGCCACGAACCATGACCTGGTAGATGCGCGCACTCATTTCGCCTCCCGCGCTCGTCCGTGCCAGCCGGTGGTGTTCCATGCTTGCCTGCAACCTTCGTAGAACCTCACCCGGACATGGTGATTCCGCGGGTCTCCGGGCGGAGCTGACGACTGATGGCCGGCGGCACTAGCCCACGCCGCGGTCATGGAAGGCGGTGTTCGACGACGTCGACGTGTTCATGTCGGATGGGTTCGCTGACGTGCTGTTCGCTAATGACGTTGGCGACGTTCACGGTGATCTTCTCGACCGGAACGATGCGGGTGGTGACGGTCAGCTGTTCTTCGCGCAAGACGATCACGATCGGTAGCGTCGGTGCGTTCGACGATACCGAGCTCCGACTGTTCTGGCCGGTGATGGGTGCGCGGGTGATGCGGAGTTCCTCGCGGCGCACGTCTGCGGTGAACGTGCGCGTTTCGGTGACGATGACCTTCTCGATTCGGATCGCCTCGACGGGGACTGTTTCGGTGCTGACGTGAAGGTGTTCCTCGTGTCGCACCAGTTCCGGATCGTCGGTCGGGGTCATCGCCGCGGTGCGGGCGGGCCGGCCTGGCGACCACCCGGCCGCGATCGGAACAGCTTCAGCGCCAGGGGAAGAAGGATCGGAAGTAAGCGGATCAGCTTGTGCATGGGTGGTTTCCTGTCAGAGAGGGGTGGTGCTGGCCCCGCCAGGGAGCGGGACCAGCACCACGCGGTGTTCCGGGGCGATCAGACCCGGGGCGGCAGCGTGGGACGCTGCGGCTGGGTGCGGGTGGCGTTCTGGACCTGGTCCTTCGCCTGCTTGGCCTGCTCCGTAACGCTGGGCGCGTTCTTGGCTTCCTGCTGGATCTTCGGCGCCTCTTCTTCGGCCTTGGTCAGCATCGCTTCCCAACGCTGCTGCATGGGCTTGATCAGTCCACCACCGGCGCCGACGATGATCACACCGGCGATGATCGCGAGCACGGCGATGAGGATCGGGGTGGTGACGGTCGTGGCGACCTCGATCTGGTTCAGCGCGGCGGTGACACCGAGGAACAGGATGAAGATCGCGACGATGTTGGCGAGGATCTTCCCGTACGACAGCCCGCCCAGGGTGTTCTGGATGAGCCCCTTCGCGCCGGCGGCGATGGCGGCGGCGATCACGATGATGATGATCGCGACGATGATCTTCGGCAGGAACCCGATGATGCCTTCCAGCAGGTCGCTGACCGGGTTGGGTCCGAACACACCGAACGCGAACTGCAGCACGAACAGCACGAGCGTGTAGTAGACGATCTTCCCGACGATGTCGGACGCGTCCAGTTTCGACTTGGCCAGTGCCTTCTTGATTCCGCCGCGTTCGACAAGACGGTCGAAGCCGACCTTTTCGAGGAGCTTCTCCAGCCCCTTGGAGATGAGCTTCGCGACGATGAGGCCGACGATCAGGATCAGCAGGAACAACAGGGCGAGCGGGACGAACGTGATGACCGCGGCCAACGCGTCCTGCAGGATGACAGGGATATTCATAGTGGTGACTCTCTTTCAGAGGGATTGGTGACGCACACCGAGTGGGCTCGAGGGTGTCAACGGAATTGCGATTGTTGCGGCGGGGTCAGGGGTGGGTGAAGTCGTGCCGGCCAGGAGCCCGCTCTGAACTGACCGGCACGACAGGGGGGGTCTACTTCGAAGGGGTGCTGTCCGCGTCGGGGTCGATCAGCTCGATCTCTTCGTGAGACACGTCTTCGGTGACCTGCTGCTGGTCGGTGACCGTCTCGGTGCCGAGTCTGACGCGCTCGACCGGGACGGTTTCCTTGCTGGTGACGACTCGCTCCCCGGTGAGGACCACTTCGTGCTCCTCCGAGGTGAGCTCCCCGCCGGCCATCGCGTCGCCGAGGTTGGCGTCGGTGATGGGTTCGCGGGTGACGGTGATCTCTTCGTGGCTGACCGGGACGGTCTTGGTGACCTGCTCGGTGACGATGTGCTTGCGCAGCCGGGCTCGGCCGGTCTCGACCTTCTCTGTTCCGACGTGCAGCTGCTCCTCAGACCGGGTCATCGCATCGCCGGTGGTGGGACCGGAGGTGTCGTAGCCCTCCGTGTCACGGGGAGCGGCGTTGCCCCGGTCGATGTCCTGGTCATACAGTGCCGCGTCAGGGGCGGCGGTGCCGTTGCCGTAGTAGGTGTATAGCGCGTCTTCTTCTTCGCGGCTGATCTCCCCGTCGCTGTCAATTCGCGGGGCGTCCTTGACCGTATCTTTCGGGTATGCGACACGGACCTGGTAACCATCGAAAGACGCGTCGTCCAGCGGGGCGAAGGTTTCCGAGGTGCCGAACAGGCCGGTCTTGATGGTGACCCACGTCGGGGTCTGTGCTTCGGCGTCGACATATACCTGGCCGACCGAGCCGATCTTCTCGTCGTCGGAGCCGTACACGTCGGCGCCGATCAGGTCGTTGATGTTGGTGGTGTCAATCATGGTGATGGTTCTCTTCTTTCTTCCCGATACGGGCGCCCGGGAGCTCAGGGTGTGGTGGGTCAGCGGCCGAGGCCGGCCCTATCGACACGGCGGTGGTAGCGCATCCCGGCGAGGCCGCCGAGGATCGCACCGCCGAGCGCGATCAGCGCCGCGACGATGGCGGTGATGATGCTGCCCGCGGTGAGATCGCCCTCGCCGATGGGGATGCGGGGGAAGCTGTTCAGGTTGCCGAGCACGTTGAACTGGGCACCGGCGACGGCGGTGATGATCGCCAGCACCACGGCGATGATGATGGCCCACAGCCACACCGCGATTCCCTGCTTGACGCCGTCGAAACGTGCCATCCGCCCGGCGACATATCCGCCGCAGAAATACGCGATCAGCAGGATCAGGGCAATCACGATCCCGCCGATGATGCCGATCGTGGCCGCGTTCTCCGCTGCGGCATCGGCGGCCTCGCCCGGGTCGACCTGGTTGCCCAATCCGACGGCGGTGCCGGTCGCAGCCAGCAGCGCGGTGAGGAGGACGGCGGTGCCGGTGGCGGTCAGCCAGCCGAAGAACGCGGAACCGAACTTCATCCCCCCGAACTGTTCCTTTTCCCTCTCCAGCACCTCCTCACGGGTGCTGCCCCCGCCACCGACCGCATGAGCGGCAGTCGCGGACGGGGACGTCGTGTCCCGCCGGTCGTAAGAGTCGTTCGTGCGGTTATCTGACATGAGCTCTTCTCACTTCTCGTTCCGCGGCCCATGCGAGATGACGCGGACGCTGCCTTGTCGAGGATCACGACGCCGGGAAGGACCGCGCGTCGCTGACGTTGTGATTCATTTGTGATGCGTGTGAACTAGGTGCGAACGTCTCTTCGCACCTAGTTCCGGCTGGCCGGGTTCCGGAGGGTCCGCGCCCTGCGTACACCGTAAGCGGCCTGCGGCGACCGTGAGGCGAGGATTGACATGGAGGTGCTTTGTGAGTAAAAGCGCGGCGGGATCGTCGCCCAAAGGACTCAGCCGCGAGCTGATCGTGAAGAACGCGCTGGAGATGATCGACGAATCGGGCGCGCAGGGCTTGTCGATGCGGACCCTGGCGCACCGACTGGATACCGAAGCGATGTCGCTGTATCGGCACGTGCATGGCAAGGAGGACCTCCTTGAGGCGGTGGTCGCGCTGCTGATGAGCGACCTGACATCCGCGCTCGAGAAAGAGACCGGGGCGCATTGGCAGGCCTTCTTGCAGACCGTTGCCCACGAGGTCCGCCGGATCGCGATGGACCACCCCATGGCCTTCCCCCTGGTGGCCACCCGGCACCCGGCGGCGCCCTGGCTGCGCCCTCCGCTGCGCAGCGTCGAGGTCGTCAACACGTTCCTGACCGCCCTGATCGGCCAAGGGTTCACCGACGCGCAGGCCGTCGGCGCCTACCGGTCCTTCAGCAGCTTCCTGCTCGGACAACTCCTTCTGGAATCCGCGGTCCGTGGGGCTCAGACGGGCCCGGTGGAGGAACCGCTGGACGAAGGGGACGCGAGCATCCCGCAACACGACGGCAGCATCTCGCTGGACAACGCCGATGAAGTGGTGCGGCTGCGTCCCCTGCTCAGTCAGGACCGCAGCCAAGAAGAATTCGAAGTGTCCCTCGAAGTGCTCCTGGACCGGCTCGACCGCGAACTGTCACAGTAACCAGTGGTCCCGGGCCAGGCAGCATGTCGTCAGGGGGGCTCCGAGACCTGACGGTCCTCCCCGCACCCGTGCAATGAGGTCCCCGCCGTTCCGGCGAGCCCCGCTGGAACGCCAAGCCGCGTTGAGGCGATGTTCAGGCAGGCGGAGGCTGTTCGGCCGGTGGTTCCGGCAGCAGGGTGAGGCCGTGGGGTCCGCTCGCCGCGGTCAACATCGCCTCCACCCAGGCCCGGTTGATGGGTGGGTACTGGGTGGCGAAGAACAGGAACTGTAACGGGACGCCGGAGTGGATCCAGAAGCTGCGGTAGCCGCTGCCGTCGCGCATGTCGACCTCGAACATGCCCACTGAGTCGACACTGGCCGAGCTGCGTGAGCGCGCCAAGGCGCAGAAAATCCCCAGTACTACCGCCTCAATAAGGCGGCGCTGATCAAAGCGCTGCACTCGACGTCACCGGAGTGAAGACGTGGCGCGCTCCATCGCCAGAGGCGTAAGCCTTTGGACGGCGGCCGCGGTCAACCCGCCGTAGAAGCGACTTCCTTCATCGCAGGACACTTCTCTCTCCAATCAGCCGACATAAAGCGATCACAGAACGCCGCGGAGGAGCGCCAAAGCTCACACGCACCGGGGTTTCGCATCACATCTACCCGCCAATCCACGGGATCTTGCCGACGACCTCGGGGGTGGTGCAAAACCGATCGGTTTTGCACGCCCGGTATTCATCGGTGAAAACCGATATGATCGGCGAGTGACGATGACACAAGATCTTGCAGCTGCTGTCTCCCTGTTCCACTCTCTTGCCGATCACAGTCGCCTGTCGATACTGCGTCGGCTGTCAGCCGGTGAAGCTCGGGTGAGGGACCTGACCGATGAGCTCGGCTTGGCGCAATCGACCGTGTCGGAGCACGTTGGATGCCTCCGCGAATGCGGGCTTGTCGTTGCCCGCAGTGAGGGCCGGCAGAACTTTTACTCTGTCTCCACTCCTGAGGTGATCGATGTTCTCGAAGCGGCCGAGCGACTCCTCGCCGCGACGGGTTTCAAGGTCGATCTGTGCAAGACGTACGGGAGCGACGCCCGATGATCGGAACCATCGTGGCCGCCATCGGCCTGTTCGCGGCGACGAACATCGACGACATCGTCGTCCTCACCGTTCTGTTTCTCGCGTCCGCACGCGGAGCCCTCCCGGGATGGAAGGTCGTGGCCGGGCAGTACCTCGGCTTCATCGCCCTGGTCGCAATCAGCAGCCTCGCCGCCGCGGGCCTGACCATCGTCCCGGACGAATGGGTCGGGCTGCTGGGCCTGGTCCCACTTGCGATCGGTGTTTACGGGCTGATTCGTACGCTCCGACGTCGCGGCGACGATGACGGCGACGACGAAAGCTCCATCAGCGCCGGGGGCCTGCTCGGAGTTGCCGGCATCACCATCGCAAACGGCGCCGACAACATCTCGCTGTACACCCCTGTGTTCCGCACCAACCCTGTTCCGGACACCATCGTCACCATCATCGTGTTCTTGGTCCTGGTCGCCGTGTGGTGCCTTGTCGCCCGCTTCGTAGGTACCAGCAAAGCCGTCACAGAAGCCCTCGAGAAGATCGAGCACTGGCTCGTGCCGGCCGTGTTCATCGGGCTGGGCCTGTACATCCTGATCGAGTCCGGCGTGATCGTTCGCCTCATCGAAGTCCTGTCGTGAGCAGATTCACACGCCTCCTCGCTGCCACTGCTGCCGTAGTTGCCGCCTTCACGGTCGACCAACTCACCAAAGCGTGGGCCCTGTCCTACCTCGACGGAGGCCGTGATATCGACCTTGGGCTGGGCGTATCCCTGCGCCTCGTGTTCAACCCTGGGGTCGCATTCGGTCTCGGCGGCGATGTAGGAGCGCCGCTTGTCGTCGGCGTTATGGTCCTTGTCGCCGCGCTGCTCACGTGGATCGTCATCCGAGTGCTGCGGAGGCAGAGCATGGGCGCTACTGCGCTGCTGGCTGCCGCCGCCGGCGGCGCGATCGGCAACCTGTGGGACCGCACCACACGCGCTGAAACCGGACCGCTCAGCGGAGAGGTCGTCGACTTCATCGCTGTCGACTGGTTCGCCATCTTCAACGTGGCTGACATCTTCACAACCCTCGGCCTGCTCGGGTGGGCAGCCTTGTATCTGCTCCGTCGAGACCACGCTCCCATCAGCGGGAGCACCGGTGACGGTTCCCAGCACCGCGGCTGATCTGGGAACGAGGAGGGCCCGCACGGGTATTCGTGCGGGCCCTTCGCGGGTGGCGGAGGGCGGTGCCCGCCGCGATGCGCGTTACTGCTGGTAGGGGATGAGGCTCAGGCCGCTGTCATCGACGACGAGGATGTCGCCGTTGTTGGTGATGGTGACGGCTTGGGCGGTGCCGTGGATCGTTCCGACTTCGAACCAGTTCTGCGCTCCCGCGGTTGTGGCCCAGATCCGTCCCTGGGTGCCGATACCGACCACGCGGTTGTGGTCCGGGGAGGCGCTGAGCCCGGCAAGAAGGGGAGCATCCGGCCACGCCTGAAATGTGGCAGCCCGATCGGTGCTGACCAGCAGACCGTCCGCGGTGGAGGCCATCACTCGCCCCGCTGCGTCAACGGCAAGCGACATGGCATAGACGGGTGCCCCGGTGGGCTGCCAGGAGACACCGCCGTCTGTGCTGGTGAGCATTTCATTGGCGTCGGTGGCGACGCCGTAGAGCGTTCCGCGGGGGTCCGCGGCGAGGGCGTGAAAGTCTTTCTCGCCTGTGAATGCGGTGGGTTGCCAGCTCTGCCCGTTGTCGGAGCTTCGGATGATGCCCAGGTTGGGGGCTCCCAGCTCGGGCGGGGTGGTCCGACCGGGGTGGCCGGATGCCACGAGTGTGTCGTCGAGGACGGTCAGGCCCATCGCATCGAAGTCCGTCTTCGCCAGGCGGGCGCCCAGCTCACCGTCACGGGTGACGGTGAAGATGCCCTCGTGGGTTCCGATAAGGAATCCATCGGTGGCGGGGTCATCAACGATGCCGTGCACGTGCGTGAGCGGCTGCTCGGGGTGGTCGTCACCGGTGAGGGACGGTGAAGTGGCGCAGCCTGCGAGAGCAAGCGCGACCATGGGGACGAGGGCGGCCAAGGACAGGGCGCGGGTGCGGGAGCCCGGCGCGGTGAGGTTGGTGTGGTGGTGCTGCATGGGGGTGCGTTTCGTCTGATCGGGTGGTGGGGCGCGGTGGTTTTCGCACCCCACCACGGGTGATCAGAGAGTGGCCAGAAGCTCCTCCATGGTGGCGATCTCGGACGTTTGCGATTCGACGATCTGGTTGGCCAGGGCGACGGCGTCACTGTTTTGGCCGTTGCCGGTTTCTTCTTGCGCCATCTCGATCGCACCGCGGTGGTGCTCGATCATTTGCTGGAGGAACAGGCGGGCAGCGTCCGTACCGGTGGCCTGCTCGAGCGACTGCATGTCTTCTTCGCTCATCATGCCGCCGCCGTGGTCCATGCTGCCGGTGTCGGGGGCGCTGGCGCCCCAGTCCTCCAACCAGCCTTCCATCTGCGCGATTTCAGGTTCCTGGGCGGCCTTGATCTGCTCCGCCAGCGCGGTCACCCGCTCGTCGATGCCGTCTTTGGCCAGGAGGGTGTCGGACATCTCGATCGCTTGCGTGTGGTGCTCGATCATCATGGTGGCGAACATGACGTCCGCTTCGTTGGCGTCAGCAGATTGCGCGGGGGTAGCGCTGCTGCTGCTTCCGTGGTCCATTCCGGGCATGCTGCCGCCGGAGGTGGTTCCGCCGGAGCATCCGGCGAGGACGAGAAGGCTGGTGAGGGTGAGCGCGGCGGTCGCCGCGGCGCGGGTGTTCATGGTGGTGTTCTCCATTAGTCAGTGATGAGGCGCGACGGTTGTCGAGCCGGAAGGTGCGTTGCCCGCATGGAGGCGGGCGGACGCGTCATCACGTGCGACTGATGCAGAGAACGGTAAGTGAGGGTGGCGGAACCGGGTGGGCCGATGCGGGCGATCGGGGGTGGATCATGGCGAGTACGTCGTCTCGCAGGGTGATCCGCCAGCCGATGCGCAGCCGCGCGAACAGGATCACGCTGACAAGCAGCGCGAGAACGCAGACCATCCAGGTCATCGCGTGATCGTCGCCGCAGCCGGTGCAGCCTGCATGATCCGTGGCGGCGGTGGTGGTGTTCACCGCTGCGGTACCGGGAGAGGCGTCGTGGTGGGCGCTGGGTGGTGCCGGCTCGGCGCTGACGGCCACCGTGCCGCCGTGGCCGGCGGTGGTGGCGTGGGTGTTGAGGGAGTGCATGGCCAGGAGCCCCGCGATGACGGCGCCGACGACAGCCACCATCATCAGGAGGGTGCGGGTGACCGCGCGCTGGCCACGCAACTGGTGTGCAAGGGCAATCAGCGACATTCTCACCTCCTGATGGATTTCTAGGCTAACTTTTCCCGGCAGTGACGGCGGGCTCTGGACCCGTCGGGGTGGGTCGTTGGTGTGCCGCGGTTACAACGCCGCGAGAAGGTCGGTGCACGCCTGCTCACAGCGACGGCACGCCTCTGCGCAGACGCGGCAGTGCTCGTGCATGTCGGCGTGCTGCTCGCATTCCTGCGCGCAGGAGGCACACGCGGTGCGGCACGCCTCCACAACAGCGCGAACCACATCGGCGTCCATCGTCGTCTGTCGAGAAAGCACCGCACCGGTCGCGGCGCATACGTCGGCGCAGTTGGCGTTCTTGGTGATGCACGTCACCAGCTCGGCCACCATGTCCTCCGACAAGCAAGCGTCGGCACACGCGGTGCAGGTCTGCGCGCACTCGATGCACGCCTGGATACAGCGGGCGAGGGCGTCCGCAGCGTCAATGGTTCCGGCCTTGGGGTGCGTGGTGAGCATCTGGTCAACAGCAGTCATGGTCGCTGGTCCTTTCCCGGGGACCGTCCCCGGCGCCTGCCACGATAAAAGCGGGCGCCGAGCGCGACCCGGGGGTTGCGGGCGCGGGGAAACTACTTCGCGGCGACGGCTTGCGGGCTGAGGTCGAGCCGGCGAAGAAGTTGCGCGTTGAGTGCGACGACGATCGTGGACAGCGACATCAGGATCGCTCCGACGGACATGGGGAGGACGAACCCGATAGGGGCGAGCACTCCGGCGGCGAGGGGGACGGAGACGAGGTTGTATCCGGCGGCCCACCACAGGTTCTGCTTCATCTTCCGATAGCTGGCCCGCGACAGGTCGATCACGGACAGCACGGAGCGGGGGTCGTCGCTGGCGAGGATGACCCCGGCGGACGCGATGGCGACATCGGTGCCCGCGCCGATGGCGATACCGACATCGGCTTGCGCGAGGGCGGGTGCGTCGTTCACCCCGTCACCAACCATGGCGACCTTGCGGGATTCGTTCTGAAGCTGCTTGACCTTGGATGCTTTGTCTTCGGGGCGGACCCCGGCGAAGTAGCGGTCGATGCCGAGGTCGGCGGCGACGGATGCGGCAACCGCTTCGGCGTCTCCGGTGATCATGACCACCTGCACGCCCCGCTGGTGCAGCGCGTCGACCGCGGCGCGCGATTCAGGGCGGATCTCGTCCGCCAGGCGCAGCGCTCCTGCCACCTGCCCGTCGATGAGGACGTGGAGGATGATCGCACCCTCGTTGCGCCACTCGTTCGCGATCGACCGCTCAGCGGCCTTCTCCTGCTCGAGCATGTAGGGGCCGCCGACCTGGACGGTGCGCCCGGTGACCTGCGCGCGGACACCGACGGCCGGTGACGATTCAAAGTCGTTGGAGGAGGGGACGGTGAGCTGCTTCTCTTTCGCGGCGTTCACGATCGCCCGAGCAAGGGGGTGTTCAGAGTCCGCCTCGGCGGCGGCGGCCAAGGCCAGCAGTTCGTCTGCATCGACCCCTTCGGCAGGGTCGATCGCGGTGACGGCCGGCGTTCCCTTGGTGAGTGTGCCGGTCTTGTCGAACAGCACCGTGTCGACGGTGCGCATGCTTTCCAGCGCGAGACGGTCCTTGATCAGAACACCGCCGCGCGCGGCACGCTCCGTGGCGATCGACACGACGAGCGGGATCGCCAGTCCCAAGGCGTGCGGGCAGGCGATGACCAGAACGGTGATGGTGCGGATGACCGCTTCGTCGGGGAATCCCACCAGGGACCACACCAAGGCGGTGACCGCGGCCGCGCCGAGCGCGAACCAGAACAGCCACCCCGCAGCACGGTCCGCGAGCCGCTGCGCGCGAGAGGAGGAGTTTTGAGCCTCAGTGACGAGCTTTTGGATGCCCGCGAGGGCGGTGTCCTGCCCGACCGCGGTGATTTCTACGCGAACTCCGGAGTCGGTGGCGACCGTGCCGGCGACGACCTGATCGCCGTCGCCGCGGCGAACGGGGCGGGATTCTCCGGTGATCATCGACTCGTCCATGCTGGCCGAGCCCTGCACGATCCGCCCGTCCGCGGGAACCCGCCCACCGGGGCGGACCACAACCACGTCACCGACCTGCAGCTCAGCGGGGGCGACGGTGACGGTGGTTTCCCCGTCCACCTTCTCGGCCTCGTCGGGCAGGAGCGCGGCGAGGGAGTCGAGGGCGGAGGTGGTCTGGGCGAGGGATCGCATCTCGATCCAGTGCCCGAGAAGCATGATTACGACCAGCAGCGCCAGCTCCCACCAGAAGTCCAACTCGTGGTGCAACAGCCCGAGGCTTGCCCCCCAGGACGCGAGGAACGCGACGGTGATCGCGAGGGCAATGAGAAGCATCATGCCGGGCTTGCGGGCGCGCAGCTCGCTGACGGCGCCGGTAAGGAACGGGGCGCCACCCCAGACATACATGACGGTCCCGAGAATCGGGGACACCCATCCCACCCACGCCGCGTCCGGCAGCGGGTAGCCGATCAGCATCGAGAACATGCTGGAGAAAGCCACGACCGGCACCGCGAGAACCAGCATGATCCAGAACAGCCGCCGGAACCGGGCGACGTGATCACCGTGACCGGCGTGACCGCCGTGGTCGGCGTGACCGTGCCCGGCGTGCCCCGCCGCAGGTGCCCGATCATCCGTGCCGTGCGGGTGGCCCATCGCTACGTGGTCGTGTACTGCCGTTGCCGCCGGAGCGTTGTGGCCCTGGTGGTTCGTGCGGGCCGAGTGGTTGTGATGTTCGTGCTGGCTCATGGGAGCCTCCTTCGCTGGGTGCGCCGCCACGGCGCACGATTCAGGTTCGGTTGGGGCATGGGAGTGCGGGCGATGTGCACGGGTGCCGGCTCGGGGCGGAACCGGCGCAGCCGGAGGCTGTTGGTCACGACGAACACCGACGACAGCGCCATGGCCGCCGCGGCGACGAGCGGGTTCAGCAGCCCGGCCATGGCGATCGGGATGGCGGCGACGTTGTAGGCGAAGGCCCAGAACAGATTGCTCTTGATGGTGCGGAGGGTGCGGCGGGAGAGTCGGATCGCGTCGGCCACGACGGTCAGGTCGCCGGAGACGATCGTGATGTCACTGGCGGCGATCGCCGCGTCCGTGCCGCCCCCCATCGCAAGGCCGAGGTCGGCTGCGGCGAGGGCCGCGGCGTCGTTGACGCCGTCACCGACCATTGCGACCACGTGGCCATCGTTTTGGAGCCGGCGGATCACTTCGAGCTTCCCGGCGGGGGTGACGCCGGCGTGCACGTCGGAGATGCCGACCTCAGCGGCGATCCGTGCGGCCGTGGTGTCGTTGTCGCCGGTGAGGAGCACCGGGCGCAGCCCGAGTGCGCGGAACAGTGCGATGGCGGTCGAGCTGGTCGGCTTCACCGTGTCCGCCACGCCGATCGCGCCCAGGTACCGCCCGTCGCGGCCGACCGCGATTGCGGTACTGGTACGAGCGAGCGTGTTCAGCTCCGCTGCGGCCTCCGACGGTGGGTGGATGCCCCACTGCTCGGCCAGCCAGGAGGCGCGGCCCGCGACCACCGCGGCGCCGTCCACGATCCCCTGCACACCGAACCCGGCGTGCGAGGCGAAGCTGTCCGCATATGCACCAGGCGCGGTGGCGGTGATCGCGCGGGCGACGGGATGCTCGGAGCCCGCCTCGACCGCAGCGGCGACCCGCAGCAGCTCGTCCCGGGTGACACCAGGGGCGGGGTGAACGGTGGTGACGGTCATCTTGCCGGTGGTCACGGTGCCGGTCTTGTCGAGCACGATGGTGTCGACGGTGCGGGTCTGCTCCAGCACCTGCGGTCCACGGATCAAGATTCCCAGCTGCGAGCCCCGGCCGGTGCCCACCAAGAGGGCGGTGGGGGTGGCGAGGCCAAGCGCGCACGGGCACGCGATGATTAGTGTCGCGACCGCGGCGGTGAACGCTTGTTCCAGCGATGCCCCAGCGATCATCCAGCCGACGAAGGCGGCGGCGGCAAGTCCGATGACGATCGGGACGAACACGGCCGACACCCGGTCAGCGATGCGTTGCACCTTGGCCTTGCCGGTTTGGGCTTCCTCCATCAGCCGGCGCATGCGCGCGAGCTCGGTGTCGGCGCCGACCCGGGTGATTTCTACGGTGAGGCGGCCGCCGACATTCACCGTCGCTCCTACGACACGCGACCCAGTCGTCACCTCGACGGGGACTGATTCTCCGGTGAGCATGCTGGCATCGACGGCGGAGGCACCATCGATCACCAGCCCGTCGGAGGGAATCTTCTCCCCCGGTCGAACGAGCACAGTGTCTCCGACCGACAGCTGCGCGACCAGCACCATCCGTTCGGCGCCGTCGACGAGCTGCGTGGCGTGCTTCGCGCCCATCTCCAGCAGCGCCCGTAACGCCTCCGACGATGATTTCCTCGCGCGCGCTTCGGCATACCGCCCGGCCAGGATAAAGACGGTGACCAGCGCGGCCACTTCCAGATAGATTTCGTGGCCCCCGGCCTGCGGGGTACCGACGAGGGTGAACGTCATCGTCATGCCGGGCACGCCTGCGCCACCGAAGAACAGCGCGTAAAGGGACCACCCGAATGCGGCGATGACGCCAACGCTGATGAGGGTGTCCATGGTCGCCGCGCCGTGTCGGGCGTTGACGGCCGCGGCCCGGTGGAACGGCCACGCGCCCCAGACCGCCACCGGGGCGGTGAGAGTGAGGGCAAGCCACTGCCAGTACTCGAACTGCAACGCCGGGACCATCGACAACACTGCCACCGGCAGCGACAGGGCGGCACTAATCAGCAGACGCCGCCGTAGCGCCCCGACCTCGCCGTCCTCTCGGTTTGGGGTGTTCTCATCGATATCACCGCTCGGTGGCGGTGCGGGGAGAGCCGCCTGGTACCCCGCGGATTCGACGGCGGCGATCAGGGTGGCAGGGTCGACGTCGTTCCCGCGAACACGTGCTTTTTCGGTGGCGTAGTTCACCGTTGCTTCCACACCGGGAAGCTTGTTCAGCTTGCGTTCAATCCGGGTCGCACACGACGCGCATGTCATCCCGGAAATATCGAGTTCGACGTCGACCGCGCTCATGCGGGTGCGCCGGCCAGGGTGTAGCCGGCCTCCTCCACCGCGGCCCGCACTGCGGCGGCATCGATCGGGGTCAAGCTGTGGATGGTGACGCGCGACGTACCGCCGGCGTTGAGGTCTACCGTGACATTCTCGACACCGTCGATCGCAGTCAGCTCCTCCGTGACGCTCGACACGCAGTGCGAGCATGTCATTCCGGTCACCAGGACGTCTTCTGTCACCGTCGCCGCGGTGGACGCGGGTGCGTCTGTCGCTGCGGACGTGGCGCAGCAAGCGCAGCCGGCGTTGGTGTCTTTCAGGCCGAGGTCGATGCGGTCGGTCATGATTTGCTCCTCTGGGGTCGGTGCGGGATCAGGAACGGACGAGCCGTGCAATCGCGTCGTTGGCCTCACGAATCTTCTCTGCGGCAACCTGGCCGCCCTCTGCGCTCGCCTCCGCGACGCAGTGGCGGAGGTGATCCCCGAGCAGGGATAGAGCAACCGTCTCCAAAGCCTTCGTCGCGGCGGAGACCTGCGTAAGGATGTCGATGCAGTACTTGTCTTCATCGACCATTCGGGCGATCCCTCGTACCTGACCCTCGACGCGACGCAGCCGCTTCTGGAGGTCGTCTTTGTTGCCCTCGTATCCGTTCACCTAGATACCATACCCCCCTAGGGTATGTAGCGCAACACTCCTATTCATCCCCCTGCGCGCGTCCACCGGAGTGGGCCGCCCAACCGGGGATGATTATTCAGCAAGTCCTGTACTGTCGACACGTGTCCACAGCCACTGCGACTGCCACCGTGACGCATACCGCCGCGCTCGCGCGCCTCGGCCACGCGCTCTCCGACTCCACGCGCGCGGGCGTGCTGCTGGCACTGCGGGAAGCACCCGCCTACCCCTCCGACCTAGCGGACGCTCTCGGCGTCTCCCGACAGGTCATGTCGAACCAGCTCGCGTGCCTTCGAGGGTGCGGGCTCGTGGAGGCTGTGCCGGATGGGCGGCGCACCTGGTATCGGCTTGCTGACTCTCACCTCTCACCCGCCTTGGACGAGCTGCTACGCGTCGTCCTCTATGTCGAACCGGGCTGCTGCGCCGGAGAAAGCTGCACCTGCGCATGACCACCACGACCTCTCGCCCCACAGACGACCGCCGGCACACTCTCCAACGCCGCATCAAGTGGATCGTCACCGCGACGATCGCCTACAACCTCATTGAGGCCGTCGTCGCGATCACCGCCGGCACCGTCGCCTCATCGGCTGCGCTGATCGGGTTCGGCCTGGACTCCACGATCGAGGTCCTCTCGGCGGCAGCCGTGGCCTGGCAGTTCACCCGCCGCGACCCCGAGCGGTGGGAGAAGGGCACGCTGCGCGTCATCGCCGTGGCGTTCTTCGCCCTCGCCGCCTACGTCACCGCGACGTCGGTGCTCGCGCTCGTGGGCCAGGTCGACGTGCAGCACTCCACTGTCGGAATCGTGCTCACCGCGCTCAGCGTCGTCATCATGCCATTCCTCTCGCTGGCGGAACGACGCGCGGGCCGCGAGCTGGGATCGGCAACCGCTGTGGCCGACTCCAAGCAGACCCTCATCTGCACCTACCTGTCCGCCGCGGTTCTCGTCGGCCTCATTGTCAACAGCCTGTTCGGCTGGTGGTGGGCCGATGCGATCGCCGGACTCGTCATCGCCGCCTTCGCAATCCGAGAGGGTATCGAGGCATGGCGCGGTGACGCCTGCGCCACCTCCGTGGGGATGCTCCTCGAGGAGGAGCACGACGACGACCATCACCGCTGAGCGGGTAGAGCACCTCAGATCAGCCATGACGGCTTCTGTCGCACGCCGCATGAGGAATCTAGGACGTCGTTCTACCGCGCACGGGAGAGGAACACCACCCACCCACCCAGAACGACCGCGATCGCGGAGCCAGCAGCCAGCACCACTCCACCGAAGTCTTGGTCTTCGGCTGGTGCTCTACCCCAGGTGCGGCCCATCGCACCGAACCAGTCGGCGGCTACTAGACCGGCAGTAGAGATGTACACAGATACAACCGCCATCGCCACAGCTAAACCGACGACCATCAGCAGCTTCATCTGTGTCGGCCGGCGGCTGGACCCGTCACCACCTATCAAGCCACGCACGAGCAGAGATCCCACGACGAGGGTTGCTGCCGTCGCCATTTGCCGCCCTAGGAGATCCCCTACTGTCCAACGGAGGAGGTCAGAACTGAAAAGCAGCCAAATCAACATCGCGGTGGCCGGGACAGCGACCACGGGTGCCGAAGCGAAACGCACACCTCGCGAATGCATGAGCACCTGCGCCCATTCATACCCTCCCCTGCTGCCGTCTTCGCGGCGATGGGCTGCCTTGCGGGCGAGCTCGATTGGCGCCCCGGCTGCGAGAAGGGGCACCACCCCGACAAGGAGAATGACTATCCCAAGAACGTGCGCACTGTAGATGTAGCTACGGTAAGCGCCCAACGCTCCGCTAGTGACCCATACCAAGAGGAGCGTCCCTGCCACCCACGCGGTCGCCCGCCAGGGGTTCCATCGGTACCCACGCGCCTTTAGCCGCAGCACAGCGCTCACGTAGAAGATGAGTCCGAGCACGGCGGCAACTAACCACAGCAGGTCGGGGCTCCACGCCGTGAACCAACGCGACATAGTCCACTCAGGAGGTAGCGGAGCGCCGGTGAGTACCTCAGCGGGTGTGAGCGCGCCTGCAGGTTCGGGGAGAATCGGCGGCGGTGTTCTCGCGAGAGCGGCAGCCGCTCCACTAGCCATCCCCATCAATCCCAACTCCGCACACAACAGCAGCCAGAAAGTCTTGGCGTCGCTGGGGTTGGCGCGCATCCTTCGGAGTAGACGCAGTCGGTAGATCGCCCCCAGAACACCGATGGCGGTGAGGGCTACAACCTTGACGATGAGGATGAGGCCGTAAGGGGAGGCGAGAGCACCGAGAGTTTCTAGGCCGATGGCGGCTCGAACCGTGCCCGAGAACGCGACGAGCGCGAAGGCAATAACGGCGATGGTGGAGTACCGCATCAGAACTGTCGCCATCTCACTCTTGGAAGTGACGGAACGAATGATCGCCAGCAGCAGCAGACCACCGAGCCAGACCGCTGCGGCGATGAGGTGTATGACGATGGCTGTCGTGGCTTGCTGGTGAGAGGCCTCATCACCTGAATGGCCTTGTGTTCCCATCGGGACAAGCGCTGCCAGCGCGAGAAGTGCCACGGTTGCTGTCCCGCCCCACGAACGCACCGCAAATGTGAGCACCGCGAGAATGGCACCCGCGATGGTCGTCATCAACCACACACGTCCCCCCTCGGTCTGCACGAGGTACCGGCCAAGCTGAGACCCAAATTCGGGACCGGCATTCAAAGCGGGGTTGAAGATGACCATGAAGCTGAAGAAGCCAGTAGCAGCAGATGCCACGGTGAAGATGGCGGCAGATAGCGCAGCAACATCCAACGCCAATTCAAACCCGCGCTGTTCGACGCGCAACGAGAACAAGGCGACAAAGAGCGCCCCTCCCATTCCCGCGGCGCTCATGTTCACGACGAGCTTTGACACTGGCAGCCCCCACCGTGCGAGGGGCCCGGCGTCGGCCAGTTGCAAGGGGGCAGCGCCACCGCCGACTGCGAGAGCGCACACCAAGGCAGCGACTGCGCTGACGACGAGGATGATGAGCGCAATCACGCGGTACACGTTCCACCGGCGCGGTTGCAGAGACGGAAGCCGCGTGGAGCCAGGTGCCCCCACCCTTACCGTCGAGTGGGCGTGCCCGAGCTTAGCGCCGGAAGTAGGCATCAGTTCAGCCCCGAATAGGCATGCAGACCCTTGAAGAACATGTTCACGGCGGTGAAGTTGAACAGCACCGCAGCGAACCCCACGATAGACAGCCACGCAGAACGGTTACCGCGCCATCCACGGGTGGCACGAGCGTGGATGTACCCGGCGTACAGCACCCAGATGATGAAAGTCCACACCTCTTTGGTATCAAAACCCCAGAAGCGTCCCCAGGAGTCGTTTGCCCAAATCGCGCCGGCAATCAGGGTGAAGGTCCAGAAGATGAAGCCAATGATGGCGAACCGGTAAGCCAGGGCTTCCAGATCTTCAGAGGTGGGCAGGGTTCGAAGCAGGCCCCGCCGCGTGTTGACGGAGGGGCGACTCTCACGCCGGTGTTGCAGAAGTTGCGTCACGGACAGGCCGCACGCGATGGCGAACAGCGCAGTCGCAAGGGAGGCCACGAAGACGTGGATGACAAGCCACACGCTACGCAGCGGGTCCATCAGAGGGGTGACCTCGACGTAGAACCCCAAGGTCGCACCACCCAGAAGAAGGACGACCATCCCAAGCAAGAAGGAGCCGAGGAAACGCAGGTCGTACCGCCGAAGGGCGAAAAGGAACACGCCGACGATGAGAAGAGTGCCGGTGAGTGCGAATTCGTACATGTTCGCCCACGGCACACGAGCTGCGGCGATGCCTCGGAGGACATCCCCGCTCAGCTGCAGCGCGAATCCCAAAATGGTGAGGGCGGTTCCGATACGTGCCCATACGAGACGTTCGCGCTCACGTGGCGGCACTTGCAATTGCACCGCGGCCGCCGGGGGCGCCACCGGTGGAGCCACGTCCCCGACCGTCACGAGTTCCGCAGCGGGCGCCTCGACGCGAGACACGCGCACGGCAAGGTCGATGGCATACGCCGCAAAGGCGAGCGCGTAAACGCCGATGGCCGTCCACACCATCAGCAGGGACAGCCCATCAAGGGTGAGGGCGGATGATTCGGTCACGGGTGGAATCCTTAGATTGTCCAGCACTCTTTGACGGTGCCGGTGGTTGCCAGGGCGAGAGTCGGAACGCGCTCGGTGAAGGATCGAGTGGTCTCGGGGAAGGGGGCGTACTCGACGACCCGCCACCCCACGACGCCGAAATCCTCGTCCAGGGCTTGGATGGCGCACGCGAACCGTGCGCCGGAGGGAGGGGTGGCTTGAAAGGACACCGTCACAGCCCGCTCATCGACGACGAGGTAGCCGGTCTCGGCGATGGAGATGTCGTCCAAGCTATTTTGAAGTGTGATCCAGACCAGGTAGGCAATGGCAGCCACCGCGAACACAGCAACACTGATCCAGAAAGCTCGGCGACGCCAGGGAAGCGAAGTGCGGCCGTATCGATCGTCGAGTTTCTTTTGCAGTGCCGTTCGCTGCGGTGCGGCGCGGCGCCTGCCGCCGCGCTTTGTAATGGCGCGTTTAGTCACTGAGCATTCGCTTCCAACCACGCCAGGGAATCCACGGTGACGTCGTTGACGGACACCTCGAAATGCAAGTGGTTTGCGGTGGAGCGGCCTGTGCTTCCGACGAGTCCGAGGAGTTGGCCCGCCTGCACTTCCTGGCCGCTGCCGACCTGCCGGGTGTTGTACTGCATGTGCGGGTAGACGGCCCGGATACGTTGGCCGTTGACGACGGACTCAACGGTGACAGCGACGCCGTAGGCGCCATAGCTCTCGCTCGAGACATCGACTGTCCCGGCCACGGACGCGTAGATTGGCGTGCCGCCCGCGGTCACCATGTCGGTGCCCATGTGCGCCCCGCCTCTTGCTCCGAATTGGTCCGTGACTCTGAACGTCGAGGTCAATGGCCAGCGCACAACCCCGCTACCGGCGGCGAGGACGGGGACTGCGCGTTCAGCAGCGAAGGTGGTAGCGGGCCGAGCTGCGCGTGCTGCGGCGGCCGCGGCCGCCGCAGCCTCTCGCGCCTTTTTCTGATGAATTTCTTCCTGAGACGTCGCTGCGTAGCTCTGCCTGTCCAGGGGCGAAGCGGGGAGCGCGGAGGACACGGTGAATTGTTGTGAGTCGTCCGCAGCGGCTTGCTGCAAGGTCGGCTCGGAGTCCGTGACAGGTGAGGCCGCGTACGCCGGCAGCGCCAGAGGACACATGAGCGCCAGCGCCAACGCACTCGCAACAAGCGGGCGGGCGCGCATTGCGCGCGCGGCCTCAGGACCGTGGGAGCTCCGCGCCTCACGCATCCTGAACTCATCAGCGTGGCGCCGTTCCCTGCGCGTTAGAGGGCGTGACTGGTGTGTCGACCAAATCTCACTGCTCATTGACGGTGTTCCTTCACTGCCCCACCTGCTGCTGTCGTCGACGCCGTCCGGACGAGAAAAGCACAAGCGCCGCCGCGCCCAGAATGACGACAGCGACGCCAGTCACTAACAGCGGAAGACCGATTCCGCTCCGTGGCTCTTCGACCTCCGCCACGGCGTCTGCTGTCGCGCTTTGTTCTGGTGTCGACGAGATGGCCGGGCTCTGCTCAGATGAGGAGGGGGCACCCGTGGTTGCAGAGGGGTCCGGTTCGGCGGACGCCGTGGGCGTTACGGGAGCGTCAACCGTGAACGCGTACTCACCGCTGATGGGGTGACCGTCGCTGGAGACCACGCGCCATCGCACCGTGACTACGCCTGGAGACGTGACTGGCTTCACTGCCTGGGTCACCGTCGTGTCAGCGACGACCGGAGGCGTCAGTGCAACGTTCGCTCCTGAGGAGTCAATCACTTCGACCGCGATGGCGCTGGAGGCGTCGAAGACCTCCCCGCTGTATGTCATTGACACCTCAGCGGGCGTCGCTGAGACGACTGAGTCCGCTGCTGGGGAGGACTGGACCAAAGCGTCGTGAGCACGAGCCGGCGGCGAACCGGGTAGAACGAACATCAGGGATAGTGCCGCCACGGCAATGCCGGCGGCTGCGAACCAGCGAGGCGAACGGGGGGCGAAAAGTGTGTGCATGGCGTCTTTCAGTGGGACTGCGGCGCCCGGGGATTGGGCGCCCACGGCAGTCGTCGAGCGTCGGATCAGAAACGCTCCGAGTGCACCTGTACGGCCGCGCCCGAAGGGGTGGGAAGTTGCGTTCGACTACAACTTCGTTGGCGTCAGATCAGCCGAGAAGGTGTGATTTTCGGAGCCCCGGTACGGGTCAGGTCCGTGAGAGAGACAGTTCGGTCAAGCTCAGCGTCGTGGTGTGTGAGCGGACGGTACGTAAAACGTGAGGCTGATCGCGTCGAGGTGAGCGGATGACATTGAGATTCGACCGCATGAGACGGAAGCGATGCTCCAGCAGCATTCCCGCCACACACACGCCTACCAGGCATAGCGCTACGGCCGCCGCTGGGAGAGCCTGCGTCAGGCTGTTGACAACGTCACCGGCGGGCTCATCGAGGACTGTTCGACTACCTTGATCGCTCTCCCACGTGTGGGTCGCGGACGCCGCATCGGAGGTCGTGGAAGCATCAGAGTGGCTGCTTGACCATACAGCGAGCAGACACATCAAGATTAGGACGAGGCTGGCGATGATCCTCATTCTCACGACGGAGGCGGTACTGGCCCCAAGTGGGGCGCGTCCCGTGCTTACCGGCATCGCAGCGATGGTACCAATCCGAACTGGCCGTCACAGCCAAGCCGGGGCAGCCTGGCATCGGAGGCCAAGCGTGCGCTGCTCGCGCGGGGTGCGCGATGCGGTCTGCCGTTTGTCCAGCTCATCACCGTTTCCGCGCACGAACGTGGATGCGCAGACGAACGCACAACAGCACACCGGCCGATGCAACGACCATTGCAATTTCGATGGTGGGGCTGAGCCAGCTCGCCGGCGTGATCCCCGCCCGTAGCGGCACCTCGCTCACTCGGCCAGCGGCCGTGTCCACCCCGATGGTCTCTTCGGTCGACCCATCGGGGTTGATCACTTGGCTTGTTCCCACGGTGGAGACGTTGACCACTGCGCGCCCGGTTTCGATGGCTCGCATTCGCGCGATGGCGAGCTGCTGCACGTTCTCGTCTGTTCCGCGGAAGTCGGCGTTGTTTGTCTGGAAGATGTAGACCTGCGCGCCTTGCCGTGCTGCATCGAAGATCACGTCGTCGTAGATGACGTCGAAACAGATCGCCAGCCCGACGCGGGTGCCTCCTATATCCATCACTGGCGCCGATCTGCCTGGGGTGTACTCCCTCTGGATCAGACTGACAAGGTCAGGTGCGAGACGTTCAAACAGCCACCGGTCGGGCACGTATTCGCCGAACGGGACGGGGTTGAGTTTGTCGTAGCTCTGCTCGCTACCGTCCGTCGTCCACAGCATGGTTGAGTTGAACGTTTGCTCGCCTCTCGTGGTTGCGGCGTTCATTAGGAGCGGGGCACCGTACGCGGCGGAGATTTCACTCAGCACTCGACGTGTGGGTTCTGAAGACGCCGGGTCGATGTCCACGGAGCCCTCTGGCCAGGCGAGCACGTCCATCTGCTGGCCCCGAATCGTTTTCGATGTTGATGCTTGGGCTCGGAGCATGTCGCCTTCGTTGCGGTCGTCGAAATAGCCTGCCGGCCCGTTGCCTTGGACCCACCCGACGGTGAACGTTCCGATACTCCGGGTGGCGTACTGGGGTGTGACCGCCATGAGCAGGACTCCCACGAGCGCCGGCACGCCGGCACGCAGAGTGCGACGCCCCGGTCTGAGGGCCTGCACGAGGGCGGCGCACACGCCCACGACGAGGAAGGTCACACCCGTCGTTCCCACCCAGGACGCCACTTCAGGAAATGGTCCCGACACTTGCGTCATTCCTACCCGTGCCCAGGGGAAGCCCGAGTACGGCCACATTCCGACAAGTACTTCCCGCGCGGCCCACAGGGCTGCTACCAGCGCGGGGATACCCAGCAGGTCTAAGGCCCCGCCGAGCCTACGTACCTTCACCCAACGGTAGGTGAGGGTGATGGTTATGCTGCTGACACCGATCAGGACTGTCTGCAGGGCGCTGAGGGCCAACCAGGGCACTGGTCCGAGGAATTGCGCCACCCATACGAGGTGGGCAAGGTTGAACACGGCCCCGAAGACGCAACCCACGACGAAGGAAGCGAGCGTGCCTCTTCCGAGGAGAGCCGCGAGCAGGATCGTCACGCTCACGAAAGCAAGCGGCCACCATCCGAGGTCCGGTGTGGCCGCATCCATCAGCAACCCCGCCGCTGCCGCCAAGGGCAACGCCGCCGTCACGGGCAAGGAATCCGTGCCGCTGGTCCACATAGAGGGCATGCGCAGCGCGCCGGTTGCCCCTCGAAGTGCTGTCATGCGGACCCGCCTTTCTCTAGACGGCGCAGGTACTCGTTGTACTCGTCGAGCTCTGGATCCCCGTGCGCGTCCGCCCATCTGCTTGCGGCGGCGTCACGAACGGAGTCGTGCCGGAACCACCGGTGCATCACGATCAGGATCATGATGAGTGTGGGCGCCTCGCCATAGGACCATGCAAGACCGCCGGCTACGCGTTGGTCCTCGATGGGGTCGATCCCTAGGGCAATGGTCGATTCAGCGAATGTTCCTACTACCAGACTGGTCGCCATCATGAGGAACACCCCGAAGAAGGCGTGCAACGCTGCCTCAGCGAAAAGGTCGAGTGCCCGTCCTCCGTGGCTCATGCGGACCGGTAGTGGATCTGTGGAGAGCACCGGGATGGTGAACAGGATCCCGCTGATCAGGAACGCCGATTCTAAGGCGGTGTGACCGCCGGGGAGGGCTAGGACGGGATCGAGCAGATCTGCGATGTACAGGCCGTAGAAGGCCGCGAGGTAGGCGGGTAATGCGACCCAGGGGCTTAGGGCCCATCTTGACCCTCGCCACCGCAACGCGCCGTGCGCCACTTTGAGGACACTTTTTCCGACGCCGCGGTGCGGGGTGGCACGCAGCAGAAGGGTTCCCGGGGAACCGAGCACGAGCAGCGGTGGGATGGCCATCATCAATGTCAGCTGCTGAAACATGAACACCGAAAGCAGGGCTTTGCCGTAGTCCTCTACAGCGAGGCCGGTGACGGCGGCGAGGGCTGCGCAGCCGGAGACGAAGCTCACCGTGCGCAACACCGACCACCGTCGATGCTGCCGCCACAGACGCAGCGCCCCGAGGAGGTAGATGGTGGCCATCACCGTTGCGGCGCCCGGCAAAAGGGTAAAGGGGTGCGCTGCGGGCAGCAGGTAGTCGCCAAGGTCGAGGGGGGCGTTCATAGCTGTGGACCTATCGTGGCTGCGCGGCCGTATTCGCCCGCTCACACACTTCTGTGTGAGCCTCCGCTAGGTGCTGGACCGCGCGGGCAAGCCCCGGGTCGTCTCCTCGGGCGAGGGCGGCGTACTCCACGTGGATCGTCGAGTCGGTTGTGGTCGCCGAGTGGTGGACTTTCACCCAGATTCGGCGGCGAGGTATGAGAAGTCCGGTGAACAGCCCGACGCAGGCCAGCACAGAGAACGCGAGGACCCAGCCGCTGCTGGGGTCGCGTTGGATCTGCAGGGACGCGAACCGTTTCACCGGAGCACCGTCGGCTTCCTCCCAGGTGATGGTGCCCCACCCGTTGGGCAGCGCACCGGTGGTACCGGGCCTGAGTTCAATGGATTCCTGTCCGGTGTTGCCGCCGGTGAGCTGGGTGAGTTGGTCAACTTCCAGGGCGTAGACGGAACGGGGGGTTCCATCGTCGATGCCCAGGTCGCCTGCGAATGCGTTGAGGGTGATGACGGGGTTGATTACGTCGGGGTAGATCGAGGTGGCGGCACCTGAGGGCAAGGTGTCCTGTGTGGGGTAGAAAAAGCCGATCAGCCCGAGCTGCTGCGGCAAGCCATCCGGAACTTTCACGACGCCTAGTGAGGTCATGTTGGAGTCTTGCGGGAGGAAGGGTAGTGAGTCGCTATAAACGATCTGACCTTCCGCGTCACGGATGGTGAGGGTAGGCGCGTAACCGTTTCCGAGGAGATGGATGCGGTCGGTCCCTACAGTGATGGGGTAGTTGACGACCACCCGCTCGGTTCGGTCGTCTGCTCCGGGGGATCTGATCGTGACGTTGGCGGCGAAGTCGCCCGCTTGCCCACCGCCAGGGGAGCCTGCTGGCTGGTAGGTGACGTCGAAACGGTCCAGCGTGAGGGAGTACGGCGTCAGGTTGGATCCGTCCGCGAAACGGCCGGGGTCGAAGGAGGAGAAGTCGCTGAGGGTGTTGACGAAGGTTGTCCCCTCCACCACGACGCGCTGGCCGGTGTAGGCGAACGCCTTGCCGACGACGACGGAGACGAGCACGCCGACCAGGGCGATGTGAAAGAGCAGGTTGCCGGTCTCGCGGAGGTACCCGCGTTCGGCCGAAACGGAGGTCCACCCCTTCCCGTCGTAGCGGCGGACGCGATAGCGACGCCGGGCGAGTTCTGTTTCGGCAAGATCCAAAGCTGCCGCGGGGGTGAGATGCTCGCCGGGGATGGCTCGCTCGAGGTGTTCGGGGAGTCGAGCGAACCGGATGGGTGTGCGCGGCGGTTGTCCTTTGAGAGCGCGGTAGTGGTGTTTCGCCCGCGGGATGACGCACCCGATGAGGGATACGAACAGCAGCAGATAAATGGACGAGAACCAGGGCGAGTAGTAAACGTCGAACAATCCGACGGCGTCGAGGAACGGGAACCACTCGGGGTTGTTGCGCTCCCATTGGATGACGCCGTTGGGGTCGGCGCCTCGTTGAGGAAACAGTGAGCCGGGTACTGCGGCCAGGGCGAGGGAGAGCAGGAGGATGAGCGCGGTGCGCATGCTGGTGAGCTGGCGCCATGTCCAGCGGAGCCACCCTTTGCCATCCAGCTTTACCTGTGGGCCGTCTTGATCGTTCGGGGCCCCGTCAGGATGGTCCGCCGGCCGCCGCGGGTCTGAATCGACGTGGCGGGTATCAGAGCGGGAGGGGGACATTGATTACCACCTGTTGCAGAAGTGACATGAGCGAGGTCCACACGCCCGTCACCATGAGCAGCCCGAGCAGGATGAGCACGGCGCCTCCGATGAGGTTGAGTGTGCGGATGTGAGTGCGGAGGACTGTGACGGACCGCGCAGCCCACCCCCATCCGAGCGCCAGTACGAGGAAGGGCACTCCGAGGCCGAGTGAGTAAGACAGACCGAGGAGCCCGGCTCGGGCGGGGTCACCAAGGTTCCACGACACGGACAGGATTGCTGCGAGTGTGGGGCCAATGCACGGTGTCCAGCCGACACCAAGTGAGAACCCGAGAAGCGGAGCGCCGACGAGCCCGGCTCGACGACGGAGGGTCGGACGCATGCCACGCTGTCCAAGCCGGATTGCGCCTGTGAAGACCAGCCCCAGGACGATGTTCACAATGCCGAAGACGCGGGTAAGGAGATCGGCGTAGCGCGAGAGCGCCACCCCGAAGAATCCCCCCAAGACGGTCACGGCGACGAAGACCACAGTAAATCCGGCGATGAAGAGCAGGACGCCTGCTACGAGCCGCGGGCGTGTGGTGACCGTCGTCGCACCGTCTCCTCCGGTTGTGGAGGTGGGAGGGGCGGCCACACCGCCGAGGTACCCGAGGTAGCCGGGCACCAGCGGTAGGACACAGGGCGATAGGAAGGAGATGAGACCGGCGACCAGGGCGAGGGGGATGGCAAGCCAGAGTGCGCCGTCGACGACGAGCGCCCCGGCGCTCATGGTCTCTCCGCCAGCGTGTCCGCGACGATGGTGGACAGGATGGACGCGCTGGGAAGTTGGCCGATGATGCGGGCGGCGAGGCGACCCTGGCGGTCCATTACGAGCGTTGTGGGTGTGGCCTGGATCGGGGTGAGTTGCGCGAAGGCGAGTTTCACCTGACCGTCATTGACGTCGATGACGCTGGGATAGGTGACGTTGTTCTCGCGCGCGAAAGAGAGTGCTGTCTCAGCTTGGTCGTAGGTGTTCACTCCGAGGAAGTCGACTTCCTCGTTCTGGAAGCGCAGAAAGACCTCCTCGAGCATGGGAGCCTCGACGATGCACGGTCCGCAGGCGGCGTACCAGAAGTTCACCACGAGCACCTCACCTCGGTAGTCGTCGCTGGTGACGGTTTCACCGGTTTCGATGACGCCTTCGAACTGAACGGGTTCGCCTCTGTCCGACGGGGCAATCTCGGCCACTTGGAAATTCCCATCGGAGAACGATGCGCCCGCGCCGGCGTCCGTTGTTTGGGTCGTGGCGGTGCAACCGCTCATCACGCCGACGATGATGAGCGCCGTGCCGAGGGCGAGGAGTTTGCGATTCATGCCCGCTCCCTCTTGATGATGGCTCCCGCGACAAGGAAGACGACTGCGGCTGCGGGTTGCGCCGCGGTCCAGACAACACCTTCAGCGGGGATGGGGAGCACCGGGTTCCATGCCACCGCGATCACAGCAAACACCGGCACCCACCACAGCTGCCGCTCCTGGTAGGCGAACGAGGCGACGATGAGCGCCAAGATTGCCACGATGAAGCGCACAAGCGTGAACCAGCCGCTGTCCAGCAGCGCTGGCGCCACGAACAGGGCGGCTGCGGCGATCAGACCGGGGGCGAGGGCGTTTCGTTGATACCGAGATGGCGTCTTGGTCTTTTTCATTGCTTGTCCTCCGGGGGAACCCCGAACGTGGGTGGTGTGGCAGGCGCGACCTTGGTGCCACTGTGGGCGCGTTGGCGGAGCATCAGCATCACTGCAACCGCTATCGCTCCAGCGGCGAGGAAGACGTCTGCCAAGTTGCCGATGAACAGACGCCCGTATGCAAGGAAGTCGGTGACGTGGCCGATTGCGAATCCTGGCGGCGACATGAAACGGTCGATGAGGTTGCCGACAGCTCCACCGAGGAATAGCCCCACACCACCCGCCCATCCCACCGTTCGCGCGCGGGCCGCCAGGACGAAAAGCCCGGCAACGGCTGCCACGCCTATCAAGGTGAGAACCCAGGTCATGCCCGAGCCCGTTCCCAGCACCGCGCCGGGGTTGAAGGCGAGTTGCAGACCGAATGCGTCCCCAATAATGGGCACCCGTCTCCCGTCGGCAAGCGCAGTCAGGGCGATGGCTTTACTGAACTGGTCTATCAACACCGCGGCCGCTGCCACCATGCAGGCGACGGCGAACGGCCGCGTCTTCTCAGCGGTCACCTTCTTGGCCCTTCCGGAGGTGGCGGGTTCGCCGCGCTGTGACCAGAAGCGTGACCAGCGCTCCGCCGAGAATCATCGCCACCGCGGAGACTCCCAGCACGGGAGCGACCTCGCCACCGCCGGTGGGCACTCCTCGACCGTCCGCGCGTGGGGTGGCCGTGGAATGAGGATGGGTCTGGTGCCCAGGTGATGGAGTCTCGGAGCTCGTTACGGTGGTTCCTGAACGTTCGACGCTCAGAGGCGCAGTGGTGAAGCTGACATCCATGGCCGAGCTCAGCGCCGGGGCCACGACAGCAAAGGTCGGCGCGGCGGGTCCTGCAACGATGAGGGCGGCGCTAAGAGCGACAGTGGCGCACAGCGTCACCGTGACCTGCGTTGCGCGATGGCGAGGTCTGGATACGAGGAAGAATCTCATTGGTCTTTTCAAGGTCGGGCGTAGATGAATCGGGCAATACGAGCCGCGTCCGTCCATACCCCGGGAAGGGTGTTAGCTCTGGCCTGGCTGTGCACGGGGATTCCGGCAACGAACAGACCGGGTAGCGTCGTCGCGGTGGGGATGCGTCGCTGAAGCTGCGGCTGCGTGGGCAACCACTCGTCGCCCGCTTCGTACCCGGTGGCGAACACGACTGACTGGTAGGCCTGCCGGTAGCCATCCGCGAAGGCGAACTTGGCCCCGTCCACCCCAATCGTCTCGGCTCGAATGGAGACGCCTTTATCTCGGAGTGCGTCGTAGAGGGGTTCTGGGGCGATCTTCACGCGCCGCCACGGTGAGACGCGCGGCTGGGTGGGGAATTGCCGCGGATGCGCTTCAGCCCGTCGGGTGCGGACCGCCAGAGTGACGTCGTGCGACTTCGCGAGGTCGGAAGCAACTTCCGTCCCGGCGATACCACCGCCGACAATAAGTACCCGGCCTCGCGGAATCTGCTCGGGTGTTCTGTAGGCGTTGGTGTGCATCTGTACTCCTTCGACTTCGGCGTCCGCGGCCCATTTCGGAAATCGGGGACGTGCTGCGGCGCCGGTAGCGCACACGACGTTGCGGGTCTGCACTTCGCCAACCGTGGTGCTCAAGAGCAGGGTTGGGCCGTTGCCGTGGCGAGTCACGGCGAGGGCCTGGACACCCCAGACGGGGTTTACCCCGAGCTCCGCTTCGAATCTGTGTAGATAGCCTTCGATGTCTCCCGGGGTGGGGTACCGATACGGGTCACCCTCCAGTGGTCTGCGGGGGAAGCTGGAGTGCTCAGCATTGCTGAGCAACCGCATAGAAGGCCAGCGCGCACTCCACGTGCGTTGTCCCCGCGCGGAACTGTCGATGACCACGAAGTCACGCTGCGGTTCCATGCCGCGAGCGATCAGTGCCGCTGCAGTTGCCAATCCAGCCTGCCCTGCGCCCACGATGATGACTCGTCGGTGTGACAGGCCCGCCACTAGGGGGTGCCGTCCAAGCGGGTGGTGATGGCACTTTCAAGGTCGTTCCATCGTTCAATGACAAGAGGTTCGCCGTCGACGAAGAACGTAGGGGTTCGGTCCACGCCGAGGGCGCGTCCGTCGTCGAGGTCGGATCGAACGCGCTCGAGAGTGGCAGGGTCGGCGACAGCTTCGTCGTAGGCCGTCATATCCAAGCCCAACTCGGTCGCGTACGAGCGGAACAGCTCCGCTTGGCTTTGCTGAGACTCCCCCCACTGTGCTTGCGTCTCAAAGAGACGGTTGTACATGTCTTCGAAGCGTCCCTGGGCTGCCGCGGCCTCCGCAGCGACCGCTGAGTTTTCGGAGTTGATGTGGCCGGGAAGGGGGAAGTAGCGAACGACGTAGTTGATCTGTCCCTCATACTTCACACGAAGCTCTTCGACGACGGGGTAGTAGGCGCCGCAGGCTTCGCACTCGAAGTCCAAGAACTCCACGATGGTGATGGCGCCGTCGCCGGCGTCGTCGAGGACGTGGGAGTCGTCTCTAACAACCGCTATCGACCCTCCTCCCCGTTCCTCGGCGGCAACGCGGGTGTTGTTCTGATCGACTAGGACATAGATGACAGCCCCCGCGACGACCGCGACGGCGACGGCGGCGGTAATGACCGTCGCCTTCCAGTTGATTTTCATGGGTACTCCAACACTTGACGGCACAAGAAAAGCCCGGGTTGCCCGGGATGAGTGTCGCCGCGGGGGCGACGTGCCGATGTCAGGTTCTAGAGATACCCAGTTGCGCGATTGTGAGGGCGTGGCCCTCAGGCCTGCCGGACACCGGGTGGATCAAAGACGGCGGGAGGGCGCGCCAGACGAGTGTGATCCCAGCCGGTCCGCGGCGCACCAGGAGATGAACAACGAGGTACAGCACGAATCCGCAGACGACGCCGAGAACGCACAGCGCCATTCCGGGCGATACGTCGTACACGCTCGCCTCGACGATAGAGGTAGCGACGGGTGCGGCCGGGTCGTGCGGCGCAGTGTCAGATGCCGTCGCGACCACACCGCTTACCGGGGCGTTGTCGCCATGGTTGAGGGCCACGACTCCGAGCAGCAGGAGGGCCCCGAGGGCGATGATGGTAATGAGTCGCGTTATCGCTCCGTGCTCTTTCGCCAGCGCTGAGCGCCGGGCGTGAGCGTCGGTATACATCAGCAGCCAGTGTACGGAGAGGTTCTGGGCGAATGGCTGGGAACGGCCGACGGTGTGCCGATATGCGATCGGGCTGCGAACACGCCCGTTCGAGCGGTTCGGCGCCCGCGATTAAGCGTGACGGACATCCCCGGGTTCCGAATCTTGCAGGTCGGCTGTCTCAATCTGGAAGGTGGAGTGCAGCACGGACACCTCGAAGTGTTGAGCCACACATGCTCTGACGTCCTTAAGGACAGCGGCTGCGTGTCCGTCCGTGAAGCATTCGTCTTCAACCACGACATGCGCGCTGATTGTCGGCAGGCCGGTGGCGACTGTCGAGGCGTGTAGGTCATGGACGTCTATGACGTGGTCGAGTTGGAGAATGTGAGATCTCACATCGTCCAAGTCCAAACCGTCGGGGGTGAACTCCATCAACACCGACGACGTCTCGCGTAGCAACTTGAACGCACGCGGCACGATGAGAGCGGCGATGAAAAGACCGGCGATGGCGTCCGCTTGAAAGAAACCCGTCGTCCAGATGACGACAGCCGCGACGATAACCCCCAGTGATCCCAGCGCGTCATTCAGCACTTCCAGATACGCTGCCCGCATGTTGAAGTTAGCTCCGCGACTGGAAGACAGCACGAAGATGGCGATGACGTTCGCGACTAACCCAACGACTCCAAAACCCAGCAGTTCCGCAGCTGGCACCTCCGGGGGCTCGAAGAGCCGGCGTACCCCCTCGATGGCTGTGTAACCCCCTACCGCCATCAACAGAGCCGCTTGCCCGAAGGCAGCGATAACTTCGATGCGACGGAACCCCCACGTGCGTCGCGCACTAGCCGGCCGCAGCACCAGCGTCGCGGCGATGAGTGCAACGAGAAGTCCGGATGCGTCAGTGAGTGCGTGGGCCGTGTCCGTGAGGAGGGCAAGACTGCCGGTAAAGAAGGATCCAACCGCTTGAGTCACGGCGATTGCCGCGGTGATTGCAAACGCAATCCAGAGACGCGCCCGATGGTCGGTCGGATGCCCGGCCGCGCCGGTAGACGGTGCGTGCGTGTGACCGGCGCCCATCAGGCCGCGTCCGTTCCAAGGGCGAAGTCTTCACCAGGCTGATGAAGGTGAGCGCATAGCGTGACACGCGTGCCGGTGTCTCTCAGCAGGAGTTCGGCGGCGTTAATGAGAGCCGCAGTCGCCACAGGTTGCGCAAGATCGAACCAGGAAGCCCGACCCTCCGAGCGAACAGTGACTAGTCGGCAGTCCCGCAGGAAGCTGAGGTGCTTACTTACGGTTGATTGCGCCAATCCGAGGTGCTGGACGAGATCCCGGACGCGATGCTCGCCGGACGCCAGATGCTGGAGAACCGCCAATCGCGTGGGGTCCCCAAGCGCGTCGAATAGGTGCGCGTACACAGCGGTCGCGTCAGGATCGAGTAGACCACCCTCTTTATTCATCGCCACATAGCGATGATATCGTCAAATGCCGTGTCCGTCACGTCTGCATCCAACTGGGAACCATGCTCATTCTCGCCGGATCAGTGGGCCACCCGAATGCTCGCCCACAGAGCAAGCGCGACGATTGCGGTGAGGGTGGTGAAGGACAAGGCGCGGGGCCGGAGACCGGCGCGCGGTGGTAGTTGTAGTCGCGCCACAGGGTGCGTTTCGTCTGATCAGGTGGTGGGGCGCGGTGGGCTTTCCGCGCCCCACCCCGGGCGGGATCAGAGAGTGGCGAGAAGCTCCTCCATCGTGGCGATCTCGGAGGTCTGCGCCTCGATGATGGTGTTGGCGAGTGCGACGGCGTCGCTGTTCTGGCCGTTGGTCGCTTCTTCCAGGGCCATGTCGATGGCACCGCGGTGGTGCTCGATCATCTGCTGGAGGAACAGCCGGGCGGCGTCGGTTCCGGTGGCCTGCTTGAGCGATTGCATGTCGTCTTCGCTCATCATGCCGCCGCCGTGGTCCATGCTGCCGGTGGCGGGATCAACGGCTCATGACCGTCAACGGGGCGTGAGGGCCGCGCGTGGTACAGGTTTGGTCTCCGATGTCTCAGCTGCAGCGCTCCCCCGAGCCGGGGGTGTGGCTCGTCTTCGACCGCAGCAGACGAATCGCGATTGTGCGCGTGGTCGAGGTGCAGGGGCGGAAGCTGCTGCGCTCGGTGACGTTTCACGACGATCCGGCTCAGCGGCAACTAATCGGCTATTTTCCCGAGGACGGGATGAAGCTCGCAGTGGAATGCACCTGGGCGGAGTACGTCAAGCACACCGGTCCCTCGACGAGCAACCGGAAGTGAGGACTATCGCGCTCGGCCCTCATCACCTTCGGCCACAGGAATGTCCCCGTGTGCCGTTGGCATAAACGGGGGATCGAAAATGCTCCCACCAGCCAGCGTTGACCGGCGACGGGGCGAGCTCCCCGCGTGAGGGGCGTTGTCGGAACTGGCGGGACGCTCACTTATCAGGGAAGGCCGCGGTTGCGGACGCTGTCGGGGCATGACGTTTCTCCTTTGAGAACGAAGACGGACTCCATGAGACAAATGTCTAGATGGACCGTAAGTCATCTTCGGGCGCGCCCCCGGGAGCGAGTCCGGAAAGTGATTCACCCCTCCCCCGGATGCTGGGATCGTGGCACGCGGTCGATCACCGTCAAGGGCGCTGCGCGTCGCGATGCGATGCGGCGTTGCCGCACCCTGGACCGTGCTCTCCCTTGCGCAAGATCGGCATGTATCCGGTGCGAGCGGCTGATGTGGTGATGCTCGAGAACGAAGGAAGGGACCGGCCCCGTGGGCACGGTCCCTTCTCAGCGCGTGTCAGGCGGTCTTGGAGACCGTCTGGGCCTCGGGGTCGACGCCGAATCTGCGGATGTAGGTCTGGCGGATCTCTTGAAGCTGTGCGCGCTCGCGATCGCTGATCGGGTCGGCCTCGCCTGCCGCGATGCGGCGCTGGAGGCTGCCCTTGTGCGATGTCACGAAGCGTCCGGTGAAGGACGAGCGGGAATGCCGAGCCATCTGATCACCTTCCTTCTCGGTCTATTTTCCGTCGCGATTGCGGGCGTGTCTACGGCGGCTGGGCGTTGAAGGTTCTTGATCGTGCGGTAGATCATCTTGCCTTCGGTGGGGGTCGCGTCCTCGAGCAGGGCCTGGAGGGCGTCGTTTGCGACCTCGCGGTCTTCCTGGTCATCGGATGCGGCCAGCCCTAGGGCCCATTGCGCGCGGTTCCACCACTGTTCGCGCGCGGCGTTCTCGCGGGCGATTTTGGTTGAGCGGATGGCGGGAGTGAAGGCGATGACGGCGGCGATGACAGCGAAGACGCCGGCCATCGGGGGCCCGCTCAGAATCGCGCGCCAGAGAGCTTCGTCGATGACAACGGGTGTGGTCAGCGCTGGGTAGGGCGGGAAGGCGCTGCGAAGGCCGTATCCGACACCCCCGCTTGCGAGGATGATCCCGGCCAGCGCCCAGCCGCGCCGCGCTCGAGCGCTCACGTCATACCCCCATTGGGCGCCCCTGGGGCAGTTCGCGGGCCTTGACGGGCGGGAACGGCTTGCCGTCGTTGTACTTGGCCTCGAGGCGCTCGACCTCTTTCATCGCGGCAGCGTTGAGGAATTGCGAGAGGTTGCGGAACCCTTCTTGTGCGAACGTGTGCAGGATTGCACCGCGGATGCGGTCGGTGTCTTCAAGCTCCTGGTAGAACGACACCTTCGGCGGGTACTTGGTGCGCTTCTTCGGCGCGGGTGCCTCGGCCGCGGGGGCCGCCTCGGCGGTCTTCTCCACGGGGGCGGCGGCGGGCGCCGGCTGTGGGGTCTCAGCGGGCTGATCGTCCTCGAGGCGCCCGACGAGGGAGGAGAGGGTTTTGCGTGCCATGGGAGATCCCCTATCTCTTTCCGTTGGCCCAGAGGCTCGTGAGCTCCAGGGCGAGGTCTTTGTAGTCGTCGATGGCGTTGGCGGTGGCTCGGCTGCGGGGGTAGGTGGTGACCACTTCCCCGGTCAGCGGTGCGTCCGTGTGCATGACGTATTCGCGGATGACGCTGCGGAAGCGTGGGAGGTGCATCTCGTCGAGGAGTTCGAGCGCGTCGTCTTTGCGGCGCACCGCGGAGGGATCGCGCTTCACACGGCTCACCAGGACTCGGTAGGGCAGGTTCCGCGGCTCGATCAGCTGGCGAATGACGCGAACTGCGGGCTTCACGCTCATGGTCGCGGGTTCCATGGGCAGGATGACGAAATCGCTGTTGTCGAGGACCGCGCCGAGAACGTCGGTGTCCCGCAAGCTTCCCGGGGTGTCGACGACGATCACGTCGTACTCGTTGGTGCGCCGTAGACCGGCGAGGACTTGGGGGTCTGACTCGGTAGCGAAGTCGAAGGGCACATTGTCCCCTCCCGCCTCCGCCCAGTCGGTTGCGCTGCGCTGCGGGTCGACGTCGACGACGAGTACGCGGGCATGATCTGACAGCACTGCGGCGAGGTTCATGACGGTCGTCGTCTTACCGACGCCGCCCTTCTGCCCGACGACGGCGAGGATGCGAAGAGTCATGTGAGGCACCTTCCTTGTAACGGTAATAGTACTCTTAGGGGTGCGCTTTGCCGTGGCGGCGCACCCCTGCGAGTCTGGGATCTCACTCCATAGTAACGGGATTAGTACTGTTAGGGGTATTAGGGTTAGTTGCTGCGCTCAACCTCGATGCGGTGCCCGTCCATCTGCGACGGGTAGAACACGTGCTCGACGTCGCTACTTGGGAACGGGTTCACCAGGCGCACACCTTGAACGGTTCCTGCGCCGATGCACCCGAGCCCCTGCGCAACGATCCGCACCGGAATATATGCGCGGCCGTCCAGGCTTACGAGGCGGTCCCCTGCGCGAAGGTCTGCGAGGCGGGTAACGGCGATCTTCTCCATGGTGTCTCCTTCGGTCGTGCGCTTTGCGCCTGTACCCCTATTAGTACTATTAGGGGTGTTTTCGGTTAGTGGTAACGGGATTAGTACTGTTTTGGCTGGGGGTCACGCGGCGAACTTCGCGACTGGCGGAGAAGCAATATTGAAGGTTGCGCTATTCGCAAGCACGCGTCGATCCGCTCATGCCTTTGAGCGACAGCTAGCAGATCGTCGTCCGCCGAGTGTGGTGGGCTTGTACCTCTCCTCTGTTGCGGAGATCTCCGGGCAGGCGCGTCCCGCTGACGAGAGCCACAAACTCCAGGCGGAGTCTCTTCGGTGGTTGCTCTGATCACGTCGTTCGATACACTCGGAATGTGCATTTGTACTTCCTGTGACGGCTGAGTAAGGCCTACCGCGCTCGTTGAGTCATCCGAGCCTGCGGCGGCCGCTCGTTCTCGACCCTGCACGGGTCGCCGTCACCTTGCGCACCCTCGCACGCTTCATAGCCGTGCGGTGCGTCGTTTCCGAAGGATACGAATGCTCTCCCTCAACACCCCTCTATCAGCGCGCCATCGCGCGCAGCTCATCGCCTCCGACGTCTCCGTAACGCGCGGAGCCACCCCCGTCCTCAGCCACGTCGACCTCACGGTCACGGCCACCTCGCGAGTAGCGATCGTGGGCGAGAACGGCCGGGGGAAGTCGACGCTCCTGCACGTCCTCAGCGGCGCTCTCACCCCGGACAGCGGAGTAGTGCAGCGACTCGGGACGGTCGGCATAGCCGAACAAGAGATGCCGACCGGCGGCAACCGCACAGTGGGCCAGGCGGTCGCGGAAGCGATCGCGCAGCCGCTCGCCGCCGTTGCGGCCCTCGATTCGGCCGCGGTGTCACTCGCCGCAGGCGTCCCCGGCGCCGAAGAACGATACGCCGCCGCATTGGAACACGCCGAAGTCCTCGATGCGTGGGATGCCGAACGGCGGGTGCAGATCGCGTTGGAAGCACTCGACGCCGAAACGGAGCCATCCCGGCGCCTGGACGACCTCTCCGTCGGGCAGCGCTATCGAGTCCGTCTGGCGTGCCTGCTCGGCGCCGACGACGATTTCCTGCTCCTCGACGAACCCACAAATCACCTCGATCGAAGCGGCCTCGAGTTTCTGACCACGCAACTGCGGTCGCGAAACGGCGGCGTGGTCGTCGTCACCCATGATCGCGCGCTGCTCTCCGACGTCGCGGAGACGATCGTGGACCTCGACCCGACCCCGGATGACCGGGTGCGCGTGTACGGCAACGGTTATGCCGGCTACCGCGAGGGCCGGCGCGCCGAGCGCGAACGGTGGGAGCACGAATTCGAGCGACAGCAGACCGAGCTCGCGCGGCTGCAGGACAGTCTCAGCTCGGCGCAGAACCGACTCGTCTCGGGGTGGCGACCAGAGAAGGGAACCAACAAGCACGGACGGGCCACGCGCGCGGGCGGGCTCGTGCAGAGCGTGCATCGCCGGCAGGAGCAACTCGAAGCGCACGCGGTGACTGTTCCCGAGCCGCCGCAAGTGTTTCGCTTCCCGGAGCTTGCGACCCGAACCGGAGCGGTGCTGTTGAGCGTGGAGGACGTGACCGTGACCGGCAGGCTTACGCGCCCGGCGGCGTTCTCTTTGTCACACCGCGGGCGTCTCGTAGTGACCGGACCCAACGGGGCCGGCAAGTCCACACTGCTGAGCGTCGCAGCGGGAGACCTCCGCCCGGACACCGGCACCGTTCGTCGCCCGCAGAACGTGCGGCTCGCTTTTCTGCGCCAAGAGTCGGAGCTGCCGCTGGATCGTCGCGCGAGCGAGTTCTACGCAGCCCACGTCGACGCGCTCGTTCCATCGCGTGAGGCAGTCGGTCTCTCGCAGCTCGGGCTCCTGCGCGCCCGCGAATCGAGCAAGCGGATAGGTGAGCTGTCGATGGGCCAGCAACGGCGCCTCGAGCTGGCCCTGGTGCTCGCCACCAAGCCGCACGTGCTCTTGCTCGACGAACCGACCAACCACCTATCGATCGCGCTCGTCGACGAACTGACCGACGCGCTCAACGCCACCCAAGCGGCTGTTGTCGTATCCACCCACGACCGGCAGCTTCTCCGCGACGTCGAAGGCTGGCCGGCACTGCAACTGGAAGCTACGACCGAAAGCGAGGCGCTCGTATGACCCGCGAGACTCCCGACCGGCTGCGGGCGCTGCGCCCTCTCGCTACCCGCGACTACCGGCTGCTGTTCGCGGCCGTCGGTATCGAAGTCTTCGGCACCGGCATGTGGACCATCGTCATGGTGTTTCAGGTGCTCGCACTCGACGACAGCCCCCTTGCCCTGTCAGCCGTCGCTACCGGGCTCAGCCTCGGCCTCTTCGCTTTCTCGGTCCTCGGCGGGGTGGTAGCCGATCGCTTCTCGAAGCGGCGGATCATCATCACCGTGCAGGGACTCACCGCGGCGGTCATGGCCGCCGTCGCGGTGCTGTCCCTCACGGGCGCGATCGAGTTGTGGCATGTCGGGCTCGCCTCGTTCGCCATGGGCGCGGGTAGTGCGTTCTTCTACCCGGCCTACAGCGCCTACCTCCCCCAAGTACTACCGCCCGAACAACTGCTCGCCGCAAACGGGCTCGAAGGGGCTCTCCGGCCCTCGATGGGGCAGGGCCTCGGACCCGCCCTCGGAGGGATCATCGTCGGGGCGTTCTTCCCCGCCATCGGAGCGGTCATCGTCGCCGCGTCCTACGCAGTCGCGTTCGTCATCACACTGTTCCTCAGCCGCCGGGAGGAAACCACCGAACCGGAACAGTCGCAGCAACGCACGAGCGTGTGGGGCGACCTCAAAGCCGGGGTCCGCTACGTCGCCCGCACCCGCTGGCTGCTATGGACCCTGATCTTCGGATCATCCCTCGCGCTCATCATCCAGGGCCCAATCGAGGTACTTCTCCCCTTCCTCACCCGCGACCGATTCGACGACGCCGAAGCAACGTTCGGACTACTACTCGCCGCCTACGGAATCGGAGGCGCCATCGGATCGCTCATCGTGTCGTCACTCAAACTGCCCCGGCGATACCTGACACTGATGATCGGCCTCTGGGGCGGCGGAACCCTCCCGCTCGTGCTCATCGGCCTCGCCAACAACCTAATAGTGATGCTCGCCACACTGTTCGCGGTCGGAGCTGCCACAGGAGCCGGCGTGGTGATCTGGGGCACACTGCTTCAACGCCTCGTGCCACCCGAAATGATCGGCCGTGTCGCCAGTCTCGACTTCTTCGTCTCCATCGCGTTCATGCCCGTCTCGATCGCCATCGCCGGGCCCCTATCGCTGATCGTGCCGATACCAGCCATCTTCATCGTGGCCGGCGTCGCGCCGACGCTGCTCGCCATCGTCGCGCTTCTAGCCGGACGCATGCGGGACGTCGAGACGAGACACCCCCTGGACACTTGACCCAGCGCCGCACTGCGTCCCTGATTGTTAGCGTCCTGGAAGGAATTGACTCGGCTTGGAGTTCTCGGGCCGCGGCTGCCTGAACCCACTCCGATGTGCCCTCAGCGGGGGAGGAAATCTGCTCTCGCGGCGACGAACTCGGAATTGTCGCGTTGCGAGAACTGCGACCATCGGCTCGCTGTCTGCGGCGTGATTCCCATCTGAACGGCCACGATAGCGGCGGGGAGGTCGCTAGCGAGGGCGAGCATGGCGTAGTTCCGGGCGATCCGCGGGCTGACCCCGGCCCGCGCTATCCACCGTCCGAGGGTCGTGGGATGGATCGGCTCGTGGTGTCGTCGGGGAGATGGGAATAGATACGATCCCTCACCGGCTCGCCGAGTCGCCCCCGGATTCTGCTCAGCTTCTTTCACGAGCTGCGCGAAGAGTTGAGCGACCGAGTTCGGGATCTCGATGGGTTCTGTCGATAGCGCGAGATACGTTCGTCCTCCGGCTGTACTGGTGTCGACAGTGGTGAGCCGGTGGATGCGGTCGGTTCGAGCTCCGTAAAGGAGCACGAGCAGCGCGGCAACCCTGGTCGCGAGGCTCACCGTGTCGTCCGACCCGGCGATAAACGTGCGGACCAGAGCGTGATGCTCGTCCTCCCCGCTGACCTCGCTCGGCCTGGCCTGCTGTCCGCGCTCGACGCGGAGTCCCGGATACTGGCCGGTGGACCTGAGCCACGAGATGAACGGTGCGATGTCGCCGGTGCGGGCTGCGTTGCCGCCGACCCACCGGTCTAGGACCTCCTGTGTCAGCGCGGAGAAGCCCGCCCCTTCTTGCTCGACGTGCTGCAGGAGTCGCGCGGCCGCGCGGATCCGTTCACGCGCGGAATCTGCGACACCGACCGTGGTACGGCGGCGTCCTGCCCGCCGCCGCACAGTCCGCAGCACCTTCCATTGTGCATAGGGAGTGATCTCGGCGGCATGGTGTGAAGGAAGCTGGATCAGGTACTCGTCGACCCATGTTTCGAGCCGCTCAGTCTGCTCATCTCGTACCGGGAGAACGCCGACGTCGACCAGGAGCGCACGGAGATGATGTCGCGCCTGCCCAGGCGGACACGCGTCAACGCGCGCATGCGTGATCGACTCTTCCGACCCGATCGCTCGGAGCAGAGCTCTCGGGGTGGGCTTGAGCAGCCATCTCATGGTCGAGTCCACGCGACCTCGATAAACGAGCGCGTCCGGGAGCCCGGCCAAACGCCCGGGGATCACCCCCGTCGCGGACGCGAGGAGGTCGCCGGCGGCTCGAACGACGGAGCAGCGGATGCAGGTGTTCTCGAAGTGCTGCTCACCCGGGGCGCCACACGTGGCACAGACGTAGTCGCGCGTCGACCCTGCACACGGCCCGCAAACGCGCTCCCCTCGGTCATCGCGACCGATGAGCGCTTTCACCTGCCCACAAGACCCGCAGCCGTCGGGGTGGCGGAGCTCGCGTCGATAGCACACGCCGCATATAGACCCGAGGGGCCAGGTCGTATGAACCGCGCGCTTCTCACCGCAGATGGCGCACTCGGCGATGGGGGTGCGGTAGCAGCTGTGGCACAGATCTGCTACGCCATTCTGGTGGCGGGTTGCGACGCGTCGCTCCCGTCCGCATTGTCCGCACGCTCTGACCGGTGCGGAGTAGCAGCGCTGGCAGAGATCCTGACCGTCCACGATGGCGGTGACGTGATCGACACGGCCGCATCCCGCACACGCCCGCTTAGGGCGCGCGCAGTGCCCGCAGAGTGGTGCGCCGTCCTCGGCTCGAGCGCTGGGCGCACGGATGCGACCACAGCGCGAGCACTCCATACGTCGGCTGACGTTGTAGCACGGTCGGCAGAGCCCTCCACCGTCGGGGAGTCGTTTCACCCGCGGGGCGCGGCTTCCGCACTCGGAGCAAGGATGCTCCGGCACCACGGTCATTTCGAATGCCCGGGCCGATTGATCGTCGTTCGGCGGGCGGATACTCGGCTCTTCCGCGGGATGACTTCCCCGGAAGCCTTCCTGGCGGACGCCTCGACGATGCGGGGTTCGATGAGGTCGTTGGGTGTGCACTCAAGGATGTCGCACAGCGCGATCAGCGTAACCATGCTCAGGCGCTGCGGCTGACCCGTCACCAGCCGGTAGGTCTGCTCCCGGGAGAGCGCGACACCACGCTCAGCGAGCAGCGGCTGCAGGTCCGTCGTGGCGAACATTCCACGCTCCGCCATCTTCGCTCGCAGATGCCAGACGTAGTCCATCTCTTTCACCGTGCTGCCTCCTCGAAGTCGGCGCCGTAGCGGGTGTGAATAGCTTGGGTGAGCAGCCGGTTCCGGTACTCGTTAGAGACGCCGACGTAGATCGCGGTCGTCGAGGAAAACGAGTGCCCCACCTGCTCCTGAATGAACCGCTCCGGGTAGTCGAACTCCACCAGGTGCGTCACGTACGAGTGCCGCAACGAATGCAGATCCAACGAAGAGTCGATCCCCGCGGCATCACGAGCTGTACAGAACGCTTCGTTCGCCGCACGCCTGCTCAGCCTCGTGCCCCGTTCGGTCACCCACAGAGCAGGCGACGAACTCGACGATGACGACAACGCCGGCCGAACCTCATCGAGGTAGTGCGCCAGCGTCTCCGCGATCCAGCCCATCTCCGGAACGGTGAGCACCGTGCGCCGCTTCGACGGGCCCCCGCGGCTCGCTTTGCCATGGCGCACCGACAGTGCACCGAATCGGTCTAGGTGCGGCAGCTTCGCGTTGCGGCGGAGATCCACGAGATCAAGCATGACCGCCTCACGTCTTCGCAACCCGAACGCATAGACGCACTTGAGAAGCGCGGCGTCCCGCACGGCCTGAACCGCACCCTTTCGCCGTCGCGACAGGATCCGGGCGGCGAGCCCGTCGGCCGCATCGAACAGCGCCTGGACTTCGTCGAATGTCAACGGTCGCCGCGCGGCATCGCCCTCGTACTCGCTGACATGCACAATCGAGTTGTCCTCATGGAACACCTGTCTGGGTGCAGCGCCAAAACGCGCTTCACACTCGGACAGCCAGGGATATCGAGGATCAGTGATGTACTCGCAGAACATCTTGATGTCGATCTCGTATCCACGCAGCGTCGATAGCCGCAACGGCTTCACGCCCGAGCGCAGCTCACTGATCCACGCCTCCGCCTCCGCCGGCGTCCATTGCCACGGGTACATACCCGTGAAGTCCACGAACCGGCGCACGAGCCGCTCTCTCGCCGCAATCGTCGGAGCCTTCAAGAAGCGAGCAATCTGCTGGGCTCGCCACCCATTCAACATCCCGTCGAGCACGGCTCCCTCAGGGTCAAGATGAATGACATTCCGCGCGGAGACGAGCCGCTGCGCAGACGATGGATCAACTTCAAGCACATCCTCATGATGCATCCAATACAACATTGATGCAAATGAAGTACTCTGGGTGATCAAGAGTGGCGCAGAGACCCCCGGCCCCCTCGACATCCTTCTTGAGCTCAGGCTCTACCGCGCGGGCGATCGCGCTTCGCGCGTTGCATCGGATGGCAATATCGCCCGTTTGGCGATCCGGTCGATCTGGTCGGGGCGCATGTCGCACCAGTGATCGTCGTCGTCCACGACGACAACCGGGGCCATGCTGTAGCCGAGCTCTTCCGTCACGTACTCGTGTGCGGCCGGGTTCTGAGTGATGTCGACCTCGACGAATGGGATGCCTTTGCCTTTCAGCATCATCTTGGTCATCGAGCACTTTCCGCAGCTGGGGCCCGTCGTGTAGACCGTGAGCTTGTCCATTTCGTGATCCTCCCATCCCAATCGTTTTCTTGCCGTGAAGGCGATTTATCGCCGCTAGGAAGAGCGGCCGTAGTGCCAGTGACCGTGGAATACCGGAGGGAGCGAAGCGAGCGAGGATATGCCGCGAAAGCTCTGGCGCGCAGGGTGGTCGACCGTATGCTGCCGAAGGCTTCACGGCAAAAGAACGGGCCGACAGGCCTTGACTGCCGATCGGCTCCGTCCGATCGTCCGATGCCGGCGGCTGCTCCGTCTGCCGCTGGGTCCCATGATGCTCTTCTGCCGGGATTAGTACTGTTCCCGCCAGTCGTGTAACGGAAACAGTACTAATGGGGTTAGTCATGTTGTTGTGTCTCAGCGACGCGCGCGGCGACCGCGCATACGTCGTCGGGGGTGACTTCCTCGAGCAGGATGGTGCGGCTTCCTTCGTCCAGGTCGATCCACCAGACGGGGCGAACGGTGTGGGCGTCGATGCCGACGCGGTGGATGGGCAGTTCGCTGTCGGGGTCGACGGGGCCGTAGTAGAGCTGGGCGGTCCACTCTTCGGCGCCCATGTCCACGTAGAGGGTCGTCGGGAACGGGAGCAGCTGGGCGAGATCGTCGAGCAGGGTTTCGACGTCGCGGGGGGTGAGGTTCGTCATGGTCGATCCAATCTGTAACGGGATTAGTACTATTAGGGCTTGTTGGGGGCGGAGAGGTCGAATCCGCCGAAGGGGCTGTAGTTGGGTATGTGGCGGCTGCCGTAGCTGGGGCGTTCGGTGAGGATGGGGGCGCCCGGAACGCGGAACGCGGGCGTGTAGTTGTCCTCGAGCCAGGCCTCGAGCTTCGGCGTCATGCTGGTGGGGCCCATTCCGCCGCGGAGCTTGCCGGGAAGGGTGGGAAGGTCGCGCCAGCCGGGGAATGCGTGGTCGTGCCAGGCCTCGACGCATTCGGCTTCGGTGCCGATGTGGTGCCAGGAGCAGCGGGAGCAGATGGCCTGGGCGGTGATGCTGCCGACGCACTGGCAGAGCGGGCCGAGAGGGTCGCCAATCTTCCGCGAGTCGTGGGCTCCTGCAGCGCACCGGAGGTCGACGTCGTACAGGTCGAACGTGTGCTCGCCGATATCCATGTGACGGACGGTGTAGCTGCGGTGCCACATCTTGGACAGGAAGACGCTGTTGAAGTGGCCGTTGATTTCGACCCAGCGGCGCCAGGCCGCGTCGAGCTCGTCGGGGTGGTGGTAATCGGTGACCAGCTGTCCCAGCGGCATCCCCGTCCATTGCGGCAGACCCGCAACGTGGTCTTCGTGCATCAGGTCGTTGATCATGTCCATCAGCGTCATGGTCTCTTTCCTTTCTCCTCCACGTTTTTTTGCCGTGAAGGCGGTTTTCCGCCTTAGCAACCGAAGGGTGCAGTGCAACCCGAAGGGCGGGGGAGGAGAGAGTTTCGGCGCGAAATAAGGGAGCGTAGCGACCGCGTGCCGAAAGTCTCGGGGGAGCCGGTGGCGTAGCCACTTGAACGGAGCCCGGAGGTAGCTACGACCGCAGCGAAGCGGAGGGAGCCGCCGAAGGCTTCACGGCAAACAAACGGGCCGTCAGGCCCCAGCTGGTCGGCGTAGCCGGCTCGATCACCTCGCGGAGTGAGGCGGGGTGAAGTGCCTACGGCTTGGGCGCGGGCGGGAGGGGAAGTGCTCGCGCATGCGCGCGATCACCGCGGCGATCTCGTCCGCGTTGGCGCGGATCTCGGCTCGGCGTGCGGCCTCGTGTGCAGCTTCGAGCGCCTGACGCTCGGCACGCCGCCGACTCTCAACCTGCAGCTGCAGGAACGGAGCGGGAGAGCCGGCGTCGACGGTGGCGCGAAGCAGCCATACGAAGTACCCGAACGGATCACGCTGGGATGCGACGTCGACGAGAGGGATACGCCGCTCAAGGCGGCCGCGCTGGATTGCGTCGAGTAACGATTCAGCAGTCCATCCGCGCCCTGTGAGGCCGTGGGCGATCAGCACGTCGCAGAGCTTGCCGAGGTGCGAGGTCGCACGGTCCAGCCACGACATCCGCGCACACAGGCCCGCGGCAAGACGTTGAACGTCGATCGGGCGAGGTTGCTGCGAAGCCGGTTTTTGCCGGGTTTTTGTCGAAGCTGGGCGCCGCGTAGCGGCGTCTTCTCGCGTGCGCGGATGCGCGCGCCTTGGTGATTTTTTACCAACGGGAGAGAAGTTCTTAACCCCCCTACGGGTGGGTAGCTGGACATTTTCCACAGCAGTGGAATCGATGCCGGCGACGGCGTTGCCGGTGGGGGGCGTGTAGCCGCGGGGGAGTGTCAGGGCACGAGTGGACGCTGCCCGGAGCTGTTGGCCACCGTGCTTAGCGTGGGCTTGCGCGCGCTCGGTTGTGGTCAGGTAGCGGCCCTCAGCGACGGTCACCGCCAGGCCGAGCACCTCGAGCAGCTGCCGGGCTCGCTGGACGGTCTTTCCGCTCATGCCGAGCACGCCCGCCACGGTGTCGTGTGCGGTGGTGACGCCGCGGCCCGTGGATTGGTCTGCGGCCGTGCGGTCGGCGTGTGCGACGCGCAGGAGCGTGTCGGGGGCGACTTTCGCGCGTCGACGGGCTTCTTCACCCTCCGGGGTGCGGAGGATGTCCATCACTGCGTCGAACCAGACGGATGCACTGGGCCAGGCCCTCAGAGGGCCATAGACGCCCTCGGGCGCGGGGAGTGCCCAGCTGCCGCCTCTGGGTGACCTGCTGCGCTGTGCGGCGTCCTGGGGGCGCGCAGGGGGAGATTCCCGCGACACGCGGGACGAATTTGCGTTTAGAGAATGCGTATGGGCGCGCGGGCGCGCTAAAGTGTGCATTGTTCTCCTGGTCAGCGTCAGGGAACGACGAAGGCCCGGTTCCACCGGTACTTCTTGAAAACCGCTTCATCTGGGACCCGCCGCCAAGCAAGTCAGATGAGGCACATGAGCTTTGAGGCCCGCTTCGGCGGGCCTCTTCTCTTTAGGGCGAGTCGATAGGCAACTCCCCGTCCGTGAGTTCTTGTGCGGGCCACCATTCGGGCAGACCGCGAGAGGTCAGTTCGGTGTTGAGATGGTCCACGACCGCTTCGAAGAACACGGCGGAGGAAACGCCGGCGTGCGCGGCAAGGCGCTCGAAGCGTTCCTTCTGAGCCTTCTCAACCTTCCAACCGAGCGCGACGGTATCCACGCGCGTGCCTCGGGGGAGTCGACGAACTGCCATAGGGCGAACGTATTGGGTAGCGCCACCGTTAACACGCTGACACGCCGGTAGTAGCGCCATCATTAGCTGGCCGGTCGGACGTTGGTGGCCCCTCGGGGGAGGGTGCTTAGCCGAGCAGCTGCGCGCGGAGCTCGCCGATGAGCGCGTCGATGCGGTCGACGTCGACCGTGTAACGGGGAGCGCGGCCGCGGCGGGCTCCGATTGGCTGTTCTACGTCGGTGCGAATGACTCCGATGGATTCGAGCAGACGCAGGTCGCGGGTGAGTGAACTCACCGCTGTGACGGTCGCTTCACGGATCTCGCCGTAGTAGCTGCCGGGGTGCTTCACCAGGTAGTTGATGATGTTGCGGGGGCCGGTGCGGGCCAGCAGTGCGATCGCGTCAGCTGGAACTGTCGGTGCTGGCACTTCGGGGCTCCTGGATTCTGGGTATGGCAAAGCGAGGGAGCTTGCCGACTCAATGCGGGGGTGCGCAGATTCGACAACGCGGGATGCTGGTCTTCGTAGGGTACGCAAAGACCTGCACCGGGTGTGGGAGAAATGCCCGCGCCCGGTTACCGCGCCCGCGTTGCTCGAGGAGCCGGAATGGTTACAGTGAATGAGCGATCGCCGATTTGAAGGCGCGTGCCGGTAACGACCGTTCGGGCGTGTCCGGGGGTCAGGTCGATGGGGTCTTTTCCGGGTTCGGTGACGGTGGTGCCGTTGGCCGAAGACTGGTCGGTGACCCAGAGTGTGCCGTCGTGGAACGACAGGATGCAGTGGGATTTCGACACTGAGCGCGCGGGGTCATCGACGGTGACGGTCGCGTCGACACCTTCGGCGTCCTCGGGAGGCCGGCGCCCGAGCAGGATGGTGCCGCGGATGATTTCCGTGGAACCGTCGTCAAAGGTGATCATGGCGCTGCGCACGCGCGAGCGACGTTCACCACCGCTGGTGAGGTCGAAGTCGGGATCAATGTGGGGCGTGGGCGCCGGCACTGTGTCGGCGGCAGGCTCGGGGAGGACTGCTGGTGTCGCCGGGAGTTCGTCGACGGTTTCGCGGATTGGCTGTGCGGGTTCCTCGTCCACCGCGGGTTCGACCACGGGGGCGAGGGCGCGGGCGTGCTCCCTGTCGACCGTGACGGCGCCGTCTGGGTCGATGGTGAGCATGAGGGAGGTGCCCGTGTCGATCGCGTGGGCGTACTGCCGTTGACCGGTGGTGGCGGTGTACGCCACCAGCACCTCGACGGCTTGCGCTCGCGCGGCGTCAGAGTCCGCTGCGGTGATGGGCACACTCTGGCCGGGGAGCGTGACTACGCCCGTGCCGTCTGTATCGATGCTGACGTTCATCATGGGGCATCTCCTTCCGTTGCGGTCGAGGCGTAGACGAGTGTCTCGTCGACCTTCTCGCTGATGACGTAGACCGTCGTGGTGAGCGCTGCGAGCGGCGACTCGGATACTCCGGTGGTGAGAGTGGTGAACGGCTCCGAGCTCGGCGTCGTCGCGCTGGCGTCGACGAGGACGGCCTCGTTGCTCTCGGTGCCGTAGACGGTGGAGCCGGATACGGCGACGGGGGTCATGCGGCTCGGGAGCGCGACGGCACGTGGGGCGGCGCTGTAGTCGATGAACGCTTCGCCGAGGGTGAGCGTTTCGGCGTCGGCGGCGTGGATGGGAACGTCCTGGGCGGTGATCCGGGCGTTCATCGGGGCGGTAAGCGTGATCGTGTTCGACGGGAGGTCGACCAGTGTCACGGTGAGAGCCGGTCGCTGAGACCACACGACGATGAGAGTGTCGTCGTCGGCCGCGGAGATCAGCAGCGGGGCCCCTTCGACACCTTCGGGCCGGGGGAGCGGCTTCTTCACGGGCGCTTGATCGGCGGTGAGCGTCCACCACGACTCTTCGTTGGCCGCGATGATCCCTTCGCGGCCCGACAGGATGGGGACCGCTGTGACGGGCACGTCCGTCAACGTGAGACCGTCGCCGGTGAACAGGCCCGCGGTCTGGTTAGGCAAGGTGATTAGCGGCTGTGAGCCGAGGTAAGTCACCTCTGCGCTGCGGCCGACGTTGACTTCCACAGGAGCCACCGGGGACCGATCCGTATCGAGCGGCCAGAGGGTGAGCGAGGACTCGCCCGTGGCGAGGACCGGGCGTCCCTGCACTTCGGAGGCGTGTACGACGTCGTTCGCGCGAGGTGCCTGGGCGCCGCGCCATGTGACGGCGCCGGTCGCGGCGTCGACGAGATTCAGCTCGCCGCTGTCCGTGGTGATCAGCAGCCGCTGGTCGTCGATGAGCCGTGGTTCGCTGCGTGGGGCGATCGGCAGCGACCACGCTGCTTGTTCGGAGAACCCGGGCGGGACCAGGACCGGGATGTTCGCCCCGGCACCTGGGGGGCCGGGGTCGGCGGTGGCCACGGGGGCCGGCGCCGACTGCAACACGACAGCGAGAGTCGCGACGGTTCCTCCGACGACGATCACTACAGCAAGTCCTAGCGCGAGCAGCAGCGGCAAACGTGAGCGCTTTTGCTCTGTTTCAGGCGCCGGCATGGCGAGCTCGTGAGCGGTGCCGTCTGCGGTGACAACCATCCGGTGCTCCGTGTCGTCAACGACAGCACGCACTCGCACCGCGTGAAGACCAAGTTGGGCCGCCTGCTGGGCCGCGGCGGCGACTCCCGCCTCGGTAGGGGTGGAGCCTTCGGGTACGTCGACCGGCAGGCCGTTGAGGGTCACCAGCTGCTCACCTTCCATCGCGAGGGTGAGAACTGGGAATGCCGGAACGGTCGTCGGGTCGAATTGTTCGTCGCTCATGCTGCTACTCCCCAGAATTCCCAGTGCCATGATTCGATCGGACCGCGCCCCCCAGGCCGTGCCCAGTCGGGGTTACGCCACCCGAAACGAGGGGCGTTCTGGTCCATCCACGTGTACTCGAGGCTGTAGAAACTGAAGATGCCGACATCGACAGCGAGTGCCCACCCGTGGTTGGACTGTCCGGGTGTGGCGGCATCGCTGCCGTAGATTTCCTTGGCTCTGGCCTGCTCGTCGTAGTCGCGGTACCCGTCGTTGACGACGAGGTCCTGACCGAACTGAGCGCGGTAGGCGTTGTTCAGCGCGATGAGCGCCTGAGTCGCGTCGGCGCGAAGAACGTACTCGGGTTTCCACGGGATCGGCGAGAGCGTGTTCTCGGGGATACGGCCGTTCTCGTACCCGCCCCACGGGCCGGGTTCGTTGATCCCGCCGGGAATGATGCCGTCAGGGACGGTACCTGCTCCCCCAGGCTCTCGAAGAACTCGTCCGGGTTCTCCAGCTGCGCCACTCTGCTGGGTGCGTACTTCGTCCAGTGCTCGCGTGCGAGCATCCCGTACCGGTTCATCGCGAACCTCCGTGTCCTCGTCGAAGTTGAAGTCCAGTTGCCCGTCGACGAGCTGCTGCTCGACGGGCGCGGGCGGCGCGTTCCGCGCCTGCTCGATGCTTTGGTCGGCCTGTTGCTCGGACAGCCCCCACAGGTCGAAGACGCCTTGCCCTTCGTGTGGCCGCTGCGCGCGACGACGTGGTGCCATCTCTGCCCCCCTCGATCAGCCGTGTGATCGAGGCTATCGACAGCCCTCCGGAAAGGCGCGGGGCCTGGCCCCTTGGGGAAGAGATCATGCGTCCGCGCTCACCTGTAGGCGCCCGCGCAGATGCTTGACGGCCTGGGACCCGTCGAATGACGCGATATCCAGCGCTTCGGGGTACTGGTCCCCCGGCATTGTGACGTAGGCGGTGAACACGGCAGGGGTGTCGCCGGGATTGAGCACGCGATTGGCGACGACGCCGTTGCCCTGGACAACCTCGTACTGAAAATCGTGCTCGAGGTGCCCCTTGTACTCGGTGCGGGCCCGGGTCATGCCCGTCCGCCTGTTCGACCAGAACGCGGTGTCGTAGGCCATGCGCGGGATCTCCCGCGGGCGGCTGCCCTCGTTCTGCATGTACACCGACACCGCCCACGTGCGGTCGATGACGCGGTCCTTGGACACCCGGGCATCGGTGAACTTCACCGTGAGGCCGTCGAGCTTGCCCGGTTCCGGGCTGCGATAGAGCACCTTCGGCACCCACACGCCCATGGTCGCCAGAGCACCCAGGAGAATGATCCCGCCGACGACGAGGCCGACGATCCTGAGCGTTTCCATCACTCCCCCACCCTCTGAGCGCTGCGCGCCTGATGGCGCGCCTGGGCTCGGTAGACGCCCGTGCGTGACGTGTTGAACATCTGCGCGATCTCCGCGACCGCGAGATCGCCCGCGGCCATGTGCTTGGCGATGTTCTCGTCCTGGCGTTCGGTCAGTTTCGGGCGCCGGCCTTTCAGCTTCGCGCGGACCTTTGGTCGCGCCATAGCCTCGCGCGTGCGCAAGCTGATCCACCCGCCTTCCGCCTCGGCGACGGCGGCGAGGATGGTGAAGAACAGCTTCGCCATCGGGTCCTTCGGATCGTATGGCGTGGTGCCGTTCTGGAAGATCACCCCGGCATCCGTCAGTCGGCGGATCACCTCGAGCGCTCCTTCGGTGTTCCGCGCGAGACGGTCGAGTGCGGGAACGACGAAGGTGTCGCCCTCGCGCACCGCGGCCAGGGCGTTGTCCAGCCCGGTCCGGGTCATTTTCGCGCCGCTAAAACCGACATCGCTGTAGATGCGGTCCTCTGGCACGCCGAGCTCGAGCAGCCGAGCCACTTGCCGCTCGGCGTCCTGCTCGATTGTCGAGACTCGCGCGTATCCCACCCTCATAAGCGGAGCGTACCGCATAGGTTACCCTTAACGGTATGGGCAACCGGACGCCTATGCGGTACGAGTGTCCCCCGCGGGATTTCGCGGAATCCGTGTCGCTGGGCCGCCGGCCCCTGCCGTACCGGATAGCGATCCCCATCCGGACACCATTCGCACCGGGGTTTCGCATCACATCTACCCGCCAATCCACGGGATCTTGCCGACGACCTCGGGGGTGGTGCGAAACCGATCGGAATCGCACCAATGAGGAAACCTACAAGGCGCAACAGATCATCGAGAGGGGGCATTCGGACCCGTCTCCTATTTCGACGCGGGGATGGCGCCGGCTTAGCGCCCATCGATTGAGCGGACGGCCACGTGTATTTCGGTCCAGAGTTTGAACTCGGCGGTGTCGTAGCGTCCTTGCCGGTCGACGGCTGCCCATGCGTCGAGGCTTTCGAGGGGGACGCCGGCGAGGCGGGCTGCCGCAGGATGGCTGATGCGGTGGGGCTTCGTCACGGCGTCACGCTAACGCGGACGCCGGGGAGACAGAACGGATCGGTCCGAGATTCACCCGCCACATCACCTGTGGCGATGCCGTTACAGACGGTTCGAGAGGGTGAGCCCGTCGGCGCTACTCGCGTCGTGCATCATCTTGTCGATCAACTCACGGTCGAGCTGCGGTGCGCGGCCGCCGTAGAACTGCATGAGCAGGGCCCGTGTGGGGCTGATCCAGATGGAGGAGCGGCCGCCGCCGGTGGTGGGCATCTGGAGCATGAAGCCTTCACGGCGGCGGAGCTTGTTCATCATGACGACGCGGAGGTGCGCGAGGATACGGTCGTCGATGTCGTAGCTGGAGTCTTGCGTGTAGATCAGTCGTCCCACGGGGCGAGCGTGTCCTTCATCTCGTTCGAGGCTGGGCCATCGCGAAATCGCCCGGCCGCTCCGAATTATCGCACCCGCGATGTTGCTCACATTTGCACAACAGCCCGGGAAGGTTTTCGCAAGGGTCCAGGGGTGAACGTGTCGTCTGAGACGCTGACACGGACGTCGTTCCTCCGGCGTGTGGGACCTCTCGCCATGATGGTCGCGCCGGGGGTCCCGATGTTGGAGGTTTCCGATGGGGAGATTCACGTACGACTCGAGTGTCAGTGCCGACTTCGATGACCGGGAGCTCGCTCACCTGCAGGCGGTCATCGTGGCGAAGATCCGCCGCGGGGAGCGGTTCACCTTCACATGGAAGATCGACATCAGCCTCGGCGGTGGCCGGACAAGCGTCTACCTGTACCCCGGAGTCAAGCTGGCGTTTAGATACGAGGGTGGCCACACACCGCAGCTCAACCCGTCCTGGCTGCGGATGCTGACCGACGCCGCCAACTCGCCACAGGGACTTCACGTGCTTGATGAGCCGGCCGGGCGCACTCCGGACCAACTCGCGCGCGACGCCGACCGACGGAATCACCCGGTAGAGGCGTGACAACAGTCGCAGTGTGCAACGCGCTTTCCGATGGTGCAACCCCGATGCCGGTGAGACCTAGCGACATCTACGTTGTACCGCATGACTCAGAGCATCGAACGGGTTCAGCTGACCGTGAATGGTGCCACCCATGCTCTCGCGCCGTTGGAGAGCGTCGGGGATATCGAGGCTCAGGTTCTCGGCGCCACGCGCGCCGGCGGTGGCTTCATCACGGTCACGCTGGACGGGGGCGAACGTCTCAGCATCTTCGTGTCGGCGGCGGCAAGTTCGATCACCATCGCTTCCTCCACAGTGCGCCTTGATAGCGGCCTCGCCGACGGCGGCGGCGGCGGGTGGCGCAACCATTCTGGGCAGGTGTTCGACGATGAGGAGTCGCCTTACGACATCATCTGACCGTCACGACGGCACGTAACCGATCGGTTCCGCTTCGAATAATCCGGGGCGCAAAGCGGTAGCAGTGCAGACCTCGCGCCGCTTGAAGCCAGCATTACGACCGCCCGACACTCATATGCTTCGTCTGTGACGTATCTGGCAGAAAGCCCCGGCACCGTCGTGGTTGCGAAATGACGCGCGTGCTCGTCATCGACGACGAGCAGATGCTCACCGACCTGCTGTCGATGGCACTGCGCATGGAGGGCTGGGAAGTGCGCACCGCCGGCTCCGGCTTCAACGCCCTGCAGGCCGCCCGCGACTTCGAACCTGACGCCCTCGTGCTCGACGTCATGATGCCCGACCTCGACGGCATGGCGGTCCTGCAGCGACTGCGGCACTCGGGCAACGACGTCCCCGTGCTCTTCCTCACCGCGAAGGACTCCGTGGCCGACCGTGTCGCCGGCCTCACCGCCGGCGGCGACGACTACGTCACCAAGCCCTTCAGCCTCGAGGAGGTCGTCGCACGCCTCCGCGGGCTCATGCGACGCGCGGGCACCGCCCTCACCCGCGACTCCGAGCCCATCCTGCGCGTCGGCGACCTCTCGCTGAACGAGGACAGCCACGAAGTCGTGCGTGGCGACCGCGAGATCCAGCTGACGGCGACGGAGTTCGAGCTGCTGCGCTTCCTCATGCGCAACCAACGCCGCGTGGTGTCGAAGGAGCAGATCCTCGACCGCGTCTGGAACTACGAATTCGGCGGAAGCTCCAACGTCGTCGAGCTCTACATCCATCACCTGCGCAGGAAGACCAACGCCGGCCAGGAGCCGCTCATTCGCACCGTTCGCGGCGCCGGCTACGTGATGGAAGCGCCAAGGAAATAAGGGAGGCTAGGCCGATGCTCGGGCAAAGGGAGCCCGCCAAACTCGGGCCGCCCGCACGGCGGAACACCTCCCTATCGCTTATGGCCGACCCCTACACCCCGGCATCAACGGCGTCATTTCCGCCAGATTCTCCGTACTGGCTACTCGCGACGCGAGGCAAATCAGCTCGTAGACGCTGCGCGTTCGCGAACCGGCCTCGAGGACTCTTGAGCCCACGGGACGCGGTGCCTGTGGGCAGGCAAGCCCCTGCAGTGGGGGCACCTGATGTCGGACACTGAAATGCGCCCGCACACGCGCGGTGTGCTCTGAACCCTCGGGACGGACATGCTGAAGCAAAAACCAGGCAATAAGACCAGCGCGGATGCGCCGCACCCGGACGCTGACGAGAAGCCAGACTCTCCCACCGAGCTGACGAAGCGGTCATGGAAGTACGTGCTGCGAAAGACAGTGCGGGAATTCTCCGCTGACCAGTGCACAGACGCCGCCGCGGGCCTGGTGTACTACGCCGTCCTCGCACTATTTCCGGCGCTGATTGCGATCTTCTCCGTACTGGGTGTCGTTGGCCAAGGCGACGCCGCCGCCAACGCCATCATCGGCATCATCCAAGACGTCGCCCCCAACGCCGCTGACACGCTCCGCGAACCGATCGAGCAGATCGCGTCATCTCGAGGCGCCGGTATCGCACTCGTCACCGGTATCGCCCTCGCACTCTGGTCAGCATCCGGATACGTGGGCGCTTTCAGCCGTGCAATGAACCGCATCTACGAAATCGACGAAGGACGCCCCTTCTGGAAGCTGCGCCCGATGCAGCTGCTGGTCACCGTCATTGCCGTGGTAGCGCTTGTCCTCGTCGCGCTCGGTCTCGTCATCTCGGGTGATGTCACTACCGCTATCGGCAACGCCCTTGGCCTCGGTCAGGGCGTGCAAATCGCATGGGACATCGCGAAATGGCCGGTCATGCTCTTCGTCATCGTGTTCCTCGTCGCGGTGCTGTACTACGCCACCCCCAACGCCAAACAGCCGAAGTTCCGCTGGATCAGCCTCGGCGCCATCATCGCCATCGCTGCCCTCGCTATAGCGACCGCCGGCTTCGGGATCTACGTCGCCAACTTCTCCAACTACGACCGCACCTACGGCTCGCTCGCCGGGGTCATCATCTTCCTGCTCTGGCTGTGGATCGCCAACCTCGCCCTCCTGTTCGGCGCCGAGTTCGACGCCGAACTCGAACGCGGCCGCCAGTTGCAAGGCGGCATCGCCGCCGAAGAAGACATTCAGCTGCCCGCCCGCGACACCCGAAAGAGCAAAAAACAGGCCGAGAATGAGCGCAGCGACGTCAAAGAAGGCCGCCAAATCCGGCTCGAAGAAGCAGCCGACGGTCCTGACGCGCCCTCCCCACCAAAGCCGTCAACGCCACGCCCACACCCCCGGCGAAAGTGGTGGCAACTACGCCGATAACACACCCTCAGACGCTCCCGTTGGCGCAGCCTCAAATGACCCCCATGTCGTGCAGGTGTTGCGCGACACGTTCGTAGTCGACGACGTCGACGGCTCGGCCCGTGAGGCGGGTCACGGTGCCGAGCAGCATCATCCGTTCGTTCGTGAGGGTGAAGTGATGCGCGCACAGCTCGACGAGCACGGGCCCCACACCGGGGACATCGAACTTCTCCGTGCTCGTCGAGCTGTCAGCGCAGCGTACAGTCAGTGCGCGTCCTCATCCTCTTCCGGGTTGAAGTTGGAGGCGGTGCCGGTGTGCCCGGCGGCGACACCGTTAGGGTCGCTCGGAATGGTTCCGTCTTCACCGAGCCCGCCGGGCTTGGAGGTGGTGTCGGTCTCGGTTGAGACTTCGACGTCTGCGCCTTCGTAGGAGTCTTCGTCGGCGGACAGCTGCGCGTCGTCGTTGGTGGGAGTGGACATGGGTTGCTCCTTCGTTATGGGTGTGACTGAGGTCGATAGGTGGTCTGGAGTTGTTAGAGGCGGCGTAGCAGTGTGACGAGGGCCACGAGTCCGATCGCGACGGCGCCGGCCGTGATGAGTGCCTTCTTCGGGTCCCGCTGGTAGGTGGCGCGCGCTCCCTCCACGGCGTTCACTGCAGACTGCAGGGTCGTGTCGATGGCGGATTCGGCCTGCTGTTTCGCCTCGTCGATCTCGACGGAGACATGGTCAGCGACGTGACTGCCGGAACGAGCGGTGCCGTCGCTGCCGTTCGTGGAGGCGTGTTGCAGCGCGTCGGTGGCGTCTTCGAAGCGGTCTTTCGCCGCCGCAGCAGCGTCGTTGTCGGAGGTGGTCACAGCTGGTGGTCCTTCCACGAGTGGATCGAGGGCTTGGACGGGCAAGCAGCACTTAGCCGGTCGACTTACGGTATAAATTCACTCGCTGCATGTGCAGCGGCACCGTCACACACATGAGCGCGGACACGGTGCGATCGTCACAAAAAAGGTAAGCGGAGTCCATGCCCCCAACCACGACCAGCGGTTCTCCGTCCAATCAAGGATTGGCCGCCGCAGCCGACGACTTGCTTGTCCAGCGAGCAGTCGACGGGGACGTGGCCGCTTTTCGCACCCTCATCACCCGACACGCACCCATCATGCGCGCCTACATCGCTCGCATCGTCAGCAGCTACACCGACGCCGACGACATCCTCCAAGACACCTACGTCGTCGCCTGGAAGAAACTGCCCACCCTGCGTGACCCGAGCCAAGCCAAGCCATGGATGATGCGTATCGCCACGAGACGCGCATTCGCCCACCTCAAAAAACGCCCCCCGGAAACAGTCTTCCCGGCCGACCATGCAGCCACCGGACACGACCCGGAGGAGACGACAATACGCAACGCGCAACTGCGCGAACTCTCCAAAGCGTTGGACGCCTTGCCCGAGGATCAGCGGCAATGCTGGCTCCTTCGCGAAGTGGCGGGACTGAGCTACCAAGACATTGCCGATGCAATGGGGGTCACCACCGGCCAAGCACGCGGCAAACTCGCACGAGCACGAGTGAACATCACAGTCCGAATGGAGGGATGGCGATGACCGACACCAACACCAACTCCGACCGCACCGTCCTGGACTGCGGCAAAACCCTCGACGAGCTCAGCACCTACCTCGCCCACGACCGCACCCCCTACGACCCCGCCATCGAGGAGTGCCCGGAGTGCGTCAACGCGCTGCGCGCTCTCGAGCGTGTCTCCCACCTCTCCCGCGATCTGATCGCACACGACGCCGATACCGTGCCTGCTCCTCCCCCGTCCTGGCTGAACGACATCATCAACAACATCGGCGCCGAGCTTCGGGCCGGACGCGACCTCCCCCTGCACCACCCCGACCCCTTGGTGAGCCTCAGCATCACCGAAGGAGCCGTACGTGCCCTCATCCGTGACGTCAGCGACACCATCCCCGGCATCCTGGTCGGAGCATGTCGAATCACCGGTGAAGCCGACACACCACACGCCCCCGTACATGTCAACATCACCGTCAGCATCGCCACACGCACGCCGATGCCACCACTGCTCACCCAGCTCCGCGAACAGGTAATGAAGGTCCTTCACGAACACACCGAGCTGCACATCGACGCCCTCAACATCACTGTCGAAAACATCCACGACGCGGCTGCAGGAGACGACGCCAGATGAGTAGCGAACAACCCACCCCCTCTCCGCAGCCGGAGGACCTGACCACCCTCGTCCTCAGCGTTCCGGGAGTTACCGCCGTGTACCCCTCAGCGCCCACACCAACACGAATCGCACGAGCGATCGCTGCCACCCTCGGCACCTCACCAGCCCCAGAGCCCATCGTGAATCTACGCACCACGAACGAGCGAACGACCATATCGGCCCGAGTCGCCACCCACAGCAGCCCCGCCCCCACTATTGCCCGCGACATCGCTGATCATCTGCGATCCGCACACCCCGACAAATCCGCACGCATCACGGTGCAAATCGCGAGCATCACCATCTGAGGAACACCCTCCGCCCGGGGTCCGAACATTTTTGTGACGGAGCAGGCCCTGTCGTGCTCTTCTATATGTGAGCGGCACCGCCGTCTCGTGCGACAGGCCCGTCACTCCCTGCGCGCGCCCACCATCCGACTGATAGGGCCCATGGGAAACCTTTACTACAGCAACAGCGACGCCATCATCGACGATCGCCTCCTGCACTACATCCAAGTCATCGCCGCGACCAAGCTCCGCCGCGGCGAGAACTTCACCCTCACCCTGACCCAACGTGCCAACCCCGAACCTCGCATCACAATCTGGATGAACCCCAACATCCCCCTCCGCTTCACCTACACCACACCCGAAGCAACACCCCTCGTAGGCGCATACCTCCAGCAACTCGCCGCCCAAGCAAACAGCACCAGCGGCCTCATAATCGACCTCGACCACTGGACCGAACCCGCCCCCGCTCAGCAAGCACACGCCGCATCTCGGTGAAGGCCAGCCCCGGCAGGCGCGACTACATGTCCTTCGACAACCGTATTGGAGCAAAACCCGATCGGTTTTGCACCAACAGGATGTACCGTCGGTTGACCTGGCCGTTACCCCGAAGGAGGCGGTGCGGTCGAGGCCCGATACACGAATTCTGTGTCACAGAAGGTTGTGCGGAACTCGTCTTCATCACCGTCGATGCGGCGCAGTAGTTCGGTTGCCGCACTTTGTTTCATCCCCAATACCGGTTGAGAGACGACCGACAGTTCAGGGCTCACGAGCCTGGTCCATTCGAGGCTCTTCGCAGTTGAGGGTGTAGCCCGGGACCGCCGGCTGGTTCGCGGATAGGCGTCGAGGTCTTCCAGGATGGAAGTTCTCACGCTCACCATCCGCCGGAAGACCTCGACTTGCACCACCCTACGTTCGCGACCCCTGACCTGACCACGTTCTGCCGTCTCGACGAGCTCGGCCTTCAAGCCGTCGGGCAGCTGCTCGAGCCTGATCGGGCGGTGCTTGGCTTTGTCAACGTCTTGTGGCCCAGGGGGGACGGCCTGATTTGGCCCATCCAAGATGGTGTCTTCTGAAGGGCTGTGTTCGTCAGGCTGGATGGTGCGCGTTGCCGGATCGAGTTTGCAGTATCGCGCGGAGGACATTGATCACGTCGTCGTGGTCCGTGTTCGTGGCGGCGGCTTCGTCGACGAGTTCGCGGATTCGCCGGATCACCGATTGAGGCAGCACTGCGGCGGAGTCTGCCACGCGCGTCCCGGCCGCGGTCCGGGTGACGACGAGTCCATCCTGCTCGAGCATCTTGTAGGCCTTCGCCGCGGTGCCCTGCGCGACTTTGAGGTCTGCGGCGGTCTGGCGCACCGTGGGAAGCCGCTCGTTCGCGCCCAATTGGCCTGAGACGATGAGCCCGCGAAGCTGCCGGTAGATGTCGATCGCTGGGTTGCTCTCTTCGGGTGTGGTGACGACGACGTGCGATGTCATCGCGTTGCCTCCAGGGTCGCCGGTGTCTCGGTCGGAGCCGATGGTTGGCGGGTCGCTGGGCGGCGTCGCAGGCCACTGCCAGCGACGAGGAGTAGCAGCACGAACCCGGTGATCTCGAGAATGGGAGCGCACCATCCCGCGGCGACGGCGAGCTCGGCGTATCGCCAGGCGGCGTCGTAGGGGTTGTCCCCGTTCTGCCCCGTGACGGTCAGGTGGGAAACCGATCCCGAGTTTGCGATGAAACGCCAGGCGCCGGCGAGTGTGAGAAGAACCGCCGCCGTTGTCACGCGTGTGACGTTGCGCGCGGCCTCTCGACGCGCAGCCCGCTCGGCGATGAGGGTCTCGGTGTGGAGGTATGGGCGCGCCGCATTGCGATCGAACGCGGACCAGGCGACGGCGAGCAGGGCACCCAGGCTGGTGAGCACCGGCAGCCCGTAGGTCCACCCGTAGAAGGGCAGACGGATCGGGTCGATCGTGCTTTCGTTGGGGATGGGAATGACGAGCCAGACGTATTGGCCCTGCACGTTGGGTGACGATGCGAGACCGGCAGCAACGGTCGTCACCACGAGGATCAGAGCCGTGAGCCCCAGGCTGATGAGCGCGAACCGGGAGCTGAAGCTCACCCAGCTTCGACGTTCGGCCGAAATCACGGGAACCTCCGCCGGGGTCGTCCCCCTCGTCACGATGAAAGCGAGGACGATGCCGAGACCGATGATGGCGCACGCGATCGGGGTGGTGAATCGCCACCAATGAAGACGATCCGCACCAGTGAGGATGTAGCCGCGGATCACGTAGTCAACGAAGAAAAAGACGAGCACCCCGGCCGCGGCCCATCCAATCGCACGCCGCTCGGGTGCGTATCGCGCTCGAACTGATCGCGGCTCTGCGGTAAGCGGCCGTGCAGCAGCAGAAGCCCGTGACGTGTAGAGACCTATACCTGCCGCAAGGACCAATGCCACGAAGAACGAGACTGCAGGTAGCGAGAACGCTCCTGCGATCAACTGGGCTGGGTCGAACATGCGCGCACCGCTCATCAACATCACTCATCCAATCTCTTGTGCCACTTGTCTATCACAAGTTGTACCAGATGAGGAGCACAAGATCTGGATGCTGGCGGCCGTCTGGACCGCTAGCGCGCTGGCGTCTTCCTGGTGTGGTTGAGTCGATATGAGTCGGTCCCGGTCTCGATGATGGTGCCGTGGAAGGTGAGTCGGTCGACGATCGCCGCGCAGAGTCTCGGGTCGGTGAATGTCTTCGTCCATCCGCTGAAGGCTTCGTTGGTCGCGATCGCCACGGATGCCTTCTCTTCTCTCTCGGTGAGGACTTGGAACAGGAGTTCGGCGCCTCTGCGATCGAGTTCCATGTAGCCGAGTTCATCGATCAAGAGCAGGTCGACGCGACCGTAGCGGGCGATGGTGCGGTTCAGTTGCATATCGTCGGCGGCTTCGACGAGCTCGTTCACGAGCCGGGTCGCGAGCGTGTATCGGACCCGGTAGCCCTTTTCGGCTGCGGCGGTGCCGAGCCCGATCAGGAGATGCGACTTGCCGGTGCCGGAGTCGCCGATGAGGCAGAGGGGTTCCCCGCGGCGGATCCAGTCGCCTTGCGCGAGGGTGTGGATGGTGGCGGGGTTGATGTTCGGGTTCGCGTCGTAGTCGAAGTCGCCCAACCATTTCTGCCGCGGGAAGCCGGCGTTCTGGACCCGGCGCGTGATGGAGCGGCGGTCCCGGTCGTCGACCTCGGCGAGGAGCAGCTCGGCGAGGTAGCCGAGGTAGGACAGTTGCTCCCGTTTCGCGGTCTGCGTCGCCTCTTCCATCACCGCCCGGATCGTCGGCAGCCGGAGCCGTCGGCAGGCGGAGTCGACGGCGGCCGCGGCGGCTTCCTCAGTCAGGCCGCGGCGGTGGCGGAGCGTGGTCGTAACGTTCGTGAGGGTCGGACTCATGCGCCGGAGGCTCCTTCACTCATGGATGCGGTAACCGCGTGTTTCGCGGCTCTCTTGGTCAGCAATGCGTCGTAGCCGGCGACGGACGGGAGGGGCCGGTTGTCTTGCGGGAGGCCGGCGATGACCGCGGCCGGGTCGGTGAGACGACGTTGCGTGAGCGACACCACCTTCGGCAACGTCGGCGCCTCGATGAGCGCGATGTCATTTTTCTCGAGCTGGGCCGCCGCGAGGCGCGCTTCCACGGCGACGACGTCGGCAGTGACCGCGCCGACGGTGAGCGCGGCACTGATTCCAGCGAGCACCGCCGGGGTCGGCATAGTGCGGTGCAGCAGGAGCACGTCGATGAGCTCTCTCGTGCCGGCTGCATCACCGTTGACCTTCCTCGATTCCGCCCAGAACCCCTCATGCAGCCCAGTGAACGCGCCCGTGTTGCGGGCGTGGGCGAGGGCGGTGGAGCCGCCGAGAGCGCCGGGCTTGTGCTGGAGCACCTCGAGGTAGTGATCGAGCTGGACGGATTGCCCGTAGCGTTCGATGACCCGCTCATGCCGGGCCACGACCTGCCGGCCGTCGAATACGACGAGCTCAGACGCGCGCAGCGAGACGCGGAGTTTGCGGCCGATGAGCCGGACCGGGACGGAGTACTTCGCCTGCCGCACCGTCACCAGCCCGGACCTGTCGACCCGCGGGTAGAGCTCCAGGCCCGGGTCGAACCGATCCCTCGGCAGCTGCGCGAGATGCTCCCGATCGGAGGAGAGGTCCTGGGCGACAGTGCTGATCTTCTGCCCGATCCGCCGTCTCTCATCCCGCAGATCCCATTCACGGATCCGGGCGTTGAGCTCGGCGAGGGACGCGACGACGGGCATGGGTGAGAGCCAGGTGCGGCGGAACCTGCCAACCTCGCCCTCGATGCCGCCCTTCTCGTGCGCCCCGTTGATCCCGGGCTCGCAGTAGAACGCGTCGAACCCGTAATGCGATCGGAACAACGCCCACCGTGTGGTCTCTACCCGCGCCCGGCCGGAGAGAACCTGCGTGACTGCGGGTGAGAGGTTGTCGTACTTGATCTGCAGCGTTGGGACACCGCCGAGTTCCTCGAACGCGTCGATATGGCCTTCCAGGAACGCCTCCAACGCCTGCGTCGGGTAGACGCGGTGCACGGCACGCCCCGAGTGGGAGAGGCGGAACGCGAACATGTAGCACTTTGTCTTCACCCCAGCGAGGATCACCCACAGCTCCCCGAAATCGACCTCCGCCTCAGCGCCGGGCGCGTGTTCCTGCGGGACCATCGCTCGCGACACCCCGCTGGTGCCAAGGATCTCCGGCCGCCGCCACCGCACGTAGTCACGCACCGTCGGGTAGCCGACATCGGCGCCGTGCTCGTCCAGGAGCCGGTGCCAGATCCGGGTCGCGGTCTGCCGCTGCTTCCGCGGCGCGTCGATGTCCTGCCGCAGCATCCCGTCGATAAGCTCCCGCACCCCATCGAGCTTCGGCGCTGCCCGGACCGGGGTCTTCCGCGCCGGCGGCTCTGCGGACTCCAACGCCTGACGGACCGTGCGTCGATGCACTCGGAACCGTTTCGCCAGCGCGTTGATCGACAACCCCTCGACCCGCGCCGCACGACGAATCTCGGCGAACTCTTCCACCCTCGACCTCACAGGCCCCTCCTCGCTCGATACCGAACGAGGACACCCTCAGCCCTGGGCCAAATCAGACCGACAACGACACCCCGGCAGCCGACGAGCTGGGCCAAATCAAAGCGACAAGCCTGGGCCAGCTAAGCGTGACAGAGCCAGGTGCTGGAGTGCCGCGTCGTCGAGGACGACCCGTGGTGTCGGAAGTGCGGCGCGGAGGGCGTGCCGCGTGACACGGTGACGCGGCCGCTGGCGCGTGAGCCGTTCGGGCATCGGCCGACGACGCTGCTGGTCCGGGTGCGCCGCTACCGGTGCACGCACTGCCGCCGGACCTGGCGGCAGGACACGTCGAAGGCGGCGGCGCCGAGGGAGAAGATCTCCCGCGGCGGGATCGGGTGGGCACTCACGGCGATCGTGGTCGACCACCTCACCGTCTCCCGCGCCGCAGCAGGGCTCGGGGTGTCGTGGCATACCGCGAACACCGCGATCATCGCCGAAGGCAAGCGTCGCCTGATCGACGACCCGGCGAGGTTCGACGGGGTCACCACGATCGGTGTCGACGAGCACGTCTGGCGTCACACACGGTTTGGCGAGAAGTACGTGACCGTGATCATCGACCTCACCCCCACGAGGAACAAGACGGGCCCGGCCAGGCTGCTGGACATGGTCGAGGGCCGCTCGAAGCAGGTGTTCAAGGAGTGGCTCGCCGCCCGGCCTGCGGAGTGGTCGAGCCGGATCGAGGTGGTCGCGATGGACGGGTTCTCCGGGTTCAAGACCGCCGCGGCCGAAGAGCTCCCCGACGCGGTCCCGGTGATGGACCCGTTCCACGTCGTCCGCCTCGCCGGCGACGCGCTCGACCGGACCAGGCAGCGCGTCCAACAAGACACCCTCGGGCACCGCGGTCACGCCGGCGACCCGCTCTACGGGGTCCGCCGCACCCTCCACACCGGCGCGAGCTTCCTCACCGAGAAGCAGACCGCGCGGCTCGACGCGGTGTTCGCCGCCGAGGAGCACGTCGAGGTCGAAGCGACCTGGGGCATCTACCAGCGCATCGTCGCCGCCTACCGCGAACCCGACAAGAACAAGGCGAAGGAGATGATGCGGGCGGTGATCGACTCTGTCAGCAACGGCGTCCCCGCGCTGCTCAAAGAGGTCCGTCGCCTCGGCCGCACACTGAAGCAGCGCGCCGCGGACATCCTCGCGTTCTTCGACCGCCCCGGAACGAGCAACGGCCCAACGGAGGCCATCAACGGCCGGCTCGAGCACCTTCGCGGTTCCGCCCTCGGCTTCCGGAACCTCACGCACTACGTCGCCAGATCGCTCCTCGAAGCCGGCGGATTCAGACCGCTCCTACACTCTCATTCGCGATGAGCCGAAAAAGGGGAGATCGGGACCGGCTCTGCCGGCTCCGATCTCCCCTTTCCCAGGGATCAGGAGATCATCAGTGGTCGCTGTGATCGGCGATCAGGCCGTACTCGCTGAGGAGTGCACCGATCTCCGTGTCGTCCACCTTGTTGTGAAGCAGCTTCCGGGCGATAGGGCCGCCGGGGAGATGCACCTCCTCGCCGTCGCGCAGCCGGCTGGTCGCCGAGAGCAGCTTCCGCACGTCGTACGTGGAGTTGAAGACCTCGGGCACGCCGCGTTCGATGTCCAGCAGGGTGTAGACGGCCTCCATCGGCGTGCGCACCGAGTACTCCGTCGTGAAGATGCAGTCGCGCTCCTTGGACTCGGCGAACTGCCCGATGAAGGCGAAGTTCACCGATCCTTCCGGGACGACATCCGGGCGGTCTCCGGCCTGCCGCGGCATGAAGAACGCGGTCACGTAGGGCATCATCACCGGAACGGTCTTCGCAGCATTGGCCGCGAGCTCGGGGATCTCCTCGACGGGGACGCCGAGATGATAGAGCCACTCCTGCGCGATCTCCTCACCGGTGGACTCCTGAATGGTCTTTCCCGTGTAGTCCCCGGGCACGTCGGAGAACAGGGCGTAAACCCACACCACGATCTCGTCGGGCTTCTGCTGCTTGAAGTGGGGCTGCCGGTTGACGGTCCATGACAGGAGCCAGCGGGAGTCCCGCGCGGTGACGATACCTCCCGTGACCACCTTCCCGCTGAAGGGGTCGCGCTTGGCGATCTTCTCGATGTACGCCGGGATCCGCGCGTCTAGGGTGGTGACGGTGGCCGACTCCCATTTCGTCTGCGGGATGTGATCGGCGAAGACTCCCGGACGCCCGAACGCGGGGTCCTTCTGCGCGATCCGCCGCCACAGGTCCCAGGCGGGTGCGGGGCCCTCGTCCAGACGTGCGGGGGTGTGCTGGTCTCCCTCGTTCGAGTTCTCCGTCAGCGATCCGATCGTCATGAACAGCAGGTCGTTCTCCGACAGGTCGACGCCGTCTCCCGGTGCTCCCTCCGGCCCCGAGACCCAGTGCAGACGCGTGGCCTGCTTGCGCGCACCGTCGGCGGAGATGTCGAAGTCGACATCCGTGACCTGCGTGGAGAAGTGGAACGTCACGCCCTGGTCGAGCAGCCACGTGTACAGGGGCAGGACGAGGGACTCGTACTGGTTGTACTTGGTGAACTTCAACGCCGAGAAATCGGGCAGGCCGCCGATGTGGTGGATGAACCGGTGAAGGTACAGCTTCATCTCCAGTGCGGAGTGCCACTCCTCGAAGGCGAACATCGTCCGCCAGTAGAGCCAGAAGTTGCTCTCGAGGAAGTCCTTGCCGAACACCTCGTCGATCCGCTTGTTCTCCATCTCCTCGCGAGTGGCGAGGAAGACTTTGACGATGTCCTTCTGCGCCTTCTCGCTCAGGCCGAACTTGCCGTCGGTGTGTGCGTCCTGGCCTCGGTCGATCGTGGCGCGCTGCAGGGAGTAGTTCGGGTCGTCCTTGTTGAGCCAGTAGAACTCGTCCAGGACGCTCGCTCCTTCTACCTCGAGGGACGGGATCGAGCGGAACAGGTCCCACAGGCACTCGAAATGGTCCTCCATCTCGCGGCCGCCGCGGATCACGAATCCCTTCTTCGGCTCCTTGATGCCGTCGAGCGCGCCACCGGGCAGCTTCAGCTCCTCGAGAATGGTGATCTTGTTCCCGGGCATCTGGCCGTCGCGGATGAGGAACGCGGCACCGGATAGGGACGCGAGCCCTGATCCGACGAACCAGGCCGACTTCTCATCGACACCCGCCGGCTTGCGGGGCCGCGCGAACGCTTCGTAATTCCCGCTCGTATAACGCATCTTTTTCTTCCTTCTCTGTTCCTTGGTCACTCGTAGTCGTAGAAGCCGTGGCCCGTCGAGATGCCGAGCTTGCCCTTGTCGATGTAGTTCTCCTTCAACCAGGCGGCGATCTTCTGAGCCTCCGGGCTGCCGTGCGACATGATGTTGTACGGCGTGGTCAGCCCGATGACGTCGTAGATCTGGAACGGCCCCATGGGGGCGCCGGTCGCGATGCGCCAGACCTTGTCGACGTCATGCGGCTCCGCGTATCCGCCGGCGGCGAGCTCGGCTGCGGCGTTCAGGAAGGGCACCAGGAGAGAGTTCAGGACGTAACCTGCCTTCTCCTTGTGGATCGGAATCGGCACCATGCCGATCTCGGCCGCGAAGTCGACGATCTCATCGAAGACGGCGGGGTCGGTCTCGTCCGTTCCCATCACCTCTCCGGTGTTGAACTTCCAGACCTGATTGGCGAAGTGCAGAGCGAGGAACTTCTGCGGCCGGCCGGTGAAGTCCTTCATGTCGCTGGGCAGCAGCGTCGAGGAATTGGTCGCGAAGATCGTCTTCTCCGGCGCCACCTCGGCGAGCTTCTCGTAGGTCTCCTGCTTCAGCTTCAAGACCTCGGGGATCGCCTCGATCACCAGATCCGCGTCCTTGACGGCGTCTGCCAGGTCGGAGGAATACGTCAGGTTCTCGAGCGCCTTCTCCGCCTTCCCCTCGGCGGCCCCGGCGACGCCGTCCTGCTTGTAGGTCTCTGCCAGTGACGAGAAACGTGACTTCGCCTTCTCGAGAATCTCGTCACTGATGTCGTAGGCGACGACGTCGAAGCCGCTGAACGCCGTCTGGAACGCGATCTGCGATCCCAGGACGCCGGTGCCGAGGACTGTGACCTTGTGGATGCTGCTCATTCTGCTCTCCTTCATTTCCTGTTCTGTGTGGTTGTCATGGTCGACGTTCGCCGGTTGCCTCGCGGGTCGCCGCCAGCCCCCGCACGATCTGCGCGATCTGGTGGCGGAGGTCGTCTCGCAGATCGTGTCCGCGGTGGGCGCCGGTGTACAGCCGAGCGATTGCGAGATGGACCACGGCGAAGACGGAGCTGCTCGCGACGCGTGCGGCGTCGTGGTCGTCGGTCACCCCGCGTCCTCGGTCGCTGTCGACCAGGCGCGCGGCGAGTGCTTCCTCGAAGGCCTGCACGTGAGCGAGGCCCTCGAGCCGGAATCTCTCGGACGGCGACCCGAAGAGCAGCTCGCGCTGGTAGGTGGCCGCGTTCTCCGGCGACTCGCTCGCCCGTGTCACGAGCGGCTCGACCAACGCGACCACGGCCTCGACCGGGTCGCTGACCGATTCGGCGCGCTCCAGGCCCTCGCGAAGCGCCTCGTCGAGCTTGGAGTTGTAGACCATCAACAGCAACTCGCTCTTCGAAGCGGCGTACCGGAACAGAGTGCCTGCGGCCACGTCTGCCCGGTCCGAGATCTGCTGGGTGGTCACGGCGCTGAAGCCCTCGGCGTCGAACAGTTCGGCTGCCGCCTCGGAGATCCGCCGCTGCTTGGCCTCCATCGACCTCGACCTTCGACTGACTGCGTTCGTAGCGGACATCCGTTCCTCCTTCTGAAATGGATCGTACTCATTAATGAGTGCACGCCGCAATGGGGGTGGACGTCTTGCGTTCGGTGCCTTCGTGCCCGCTTCTGCTCACTCCGCGTCCGCGGGCCGCCGCGATGGGTTGAAGTAAGGGTCACCTTACTTGTAGGCTCGCGGTCGGCGGCGGAACACTAGCTCGTGTCGGTCCCGGTACGCGGCTGGGCCGTCCAGCGCGAGGGTCACGAGTGCCGGGTCAAGGCGGTGCAGGATCGACCGGACCGTCGAATAGCTTGGACGGGCGCACCCGATGCGGTCGGCCTCGGCCATGGCGAGCCGGTGCAAGGCCGTCATCCCGGGACGCGGTTTGGTGAGTCCGAGCTGCTCAACGAACGCGACCAGGTCTGGGTCGGTGCGCCGGGTCCCCGCGTCCGCTCGCGCGCTCGGTTTCAGCCCGTCGATCCCCGCCACCGCGTAGTCATGGTTCCAGCGTTGAAGGGTGCGCAGACCGATTCCGGTCTCCCTGACCAGCGTGGCCAGGGGAATGTCATCCTCGACATGGAGACGCAGGATCCGCCACCGGGCCAGCGCGTCCATGGCACATCTAGTCGCCGACCGCTGCCGGGGTGCCGGTGGCGTGCTGATGACGGTAGAGCGTCGCTCTGGACCATCCGACCAGTCGGGCTGCGTCTTCGGCGGTGCGTCCCTTCGCGCGCGCGTCTCGCACGATCGCAAGCTTCTCCTTCACGACGCCCGGATCCACGGGTGGCCGGCCGAAGCGCGTGCCAGCCTGCTTCGCCGCGGCGATGCCGGCGTTGACTCGCTCGGTGATCAGTTCACGCTCGTACTCCGCCAGCGTCGCGAGCATGCCCAGCATCATCCGCCCGGACGAGGTCTCGGGGTCGATGCCATCCGAAATCGATCGAACCTTCACGTCCTTCTCGCGCAGCAGGTTCACCGTGTTCAGCACGTCGATGAGGGAGCGCCCGAGTCGGTCGATGCGCCAGACGACCACCGTGTCGCCGGGCTCCGCGTACTCCAGAAGTCTCTTCATCCCTGGCCGCTGCACCGCGGCACGGCTGCCCGAGGTCACGTCTGAGAAGACGTCCCTCGCCTCAACACCCGTCGCGCCCAGGGCGTCGAGTTGCAGGCGCGCGTCCTGACTGACGGTGCTCACGCGCGTGTACCCGAGAAGCCTCACCCGATCAGCATGCCTCACAAACTCCTGTCGCGCGACCCCGTGAGGCAGAGCGCGATGAGGCAACTTTTCGAGACGTTCTCAGCGCCCGAAATTGTGTGACGACGGCACCCTTTGACGCATCGCTCATCATGTCTCATTTAGCTGTACATATTCGAGACACCGATGGGGTCCGGCGGGCGGTGGTGTTTGTCAGCGCAGGTCTTGGTGTCAGCGGGCTACGGGGTTGACGGAGACGATCTCGATGTGGAGGTCGTTCAAGGCGGTAAGCAGCCCCAGGAGGTGCGACTGGTCGGGCACGTCGCCAATCAGTCGTGTCAGTCCGTCCGTGTCGGTGTCGATCTCAAACGCAGTGAACGAGTCCGTCAGCGCGGGGCTCATCCGGCCACGAACCATGACCTGGTAGATGCGCGCACTCATTTCGCCTCCCGCGCTCGTCCGTGCCAGCCGGTGGTGTTCCATGCTTGCCTGCAACCTTCGTAGAACCTCACCCGGACATGGTGATTCCGCGGGTCTCCGGGCGGAGCTGACGACTGATGGCCGGCGGCACTAGCCCACGCCGCGGTCATGGAAGGCGGTGTTCGACGACGTCGACGTGTTCATGTCGGATGGGTTCGCTGACGTGCTGTTCGCTAATGACGTTGGCGACGTTCACGGTGATCTTCTCGACCGGAACGATGCGGGTGGTGACGGTCAGCTGTTCTTCGCGCAAGACGATCACGATCGGTAGCGTCGGTGCGTTCGACGATACCGAGCTCCGACTGTTCTGGCCGGTGATGGGTGCGCGGGTGATGCGGAGTTCCTCGCGGCGCACGTCTGCGGTGAACGTGCGCGTTTCGGTGACGATGACCTTCTCGATTCGGATCGCCTCGACGGGGACTGTTTCGGTGCTGACGTGAAGGTGTTCCTCGTGTCGCACCAGTTCCGGATCGTCGGTCGGGGTCATCGCCGCGGTGCGGGCGGGCCGGCCTGGCGACCACCCGGCCGCGATCGGAACAGCTTCAGCGCCAGGGGAAGAAGGATCGGAAGTAAGCGGATCAGCTTGTGCATGGGTGGTTTCCTGTCAGAGAGGGGTGGTGCTGGCCCCGCCAGGGAGCGGGACCAGCACCACGCGGTGTTCCGGGGCGATCAGACCCGGGGCGGCAGCGTGGGACGCTGCGGCTGGGTGCGGGTGGCGTTCTGGACCTGGTCCTTCGCCTGCTTGGCCTGCTCCGTAACGCTGGGCGCGTTCTTGGCTTCCTGCTGGATCTTCGGCGCCTCTTCTTCGGCCTTGGTCAGCATCGCTTCCCAACGCTGCTGCATGGGCTTGATCAGTCCACCACCGGCGCCGACGATGATCACACCGGCGATGATCGCGAGCACGGCGATGAGGATCGGGGTGGTGACGGTCGTGGCGACCTCGATCTGGTTCAGCGCGGCGGTGACACCGAGGAACAGGATGAAGATCGCGACGATGTTGGCGAGGATCTTCCCGTACGACAGCCCGCCCAGGGTGTTCTGGATGAGCCCCTTCGCGCCGGCGGCGATGGCGGCGGCGATCACGATGATGATGATCGCGACGATGATCTTCGGCAGGAACCCGATGATGCCTTCCAGCAGGTCGCTGACCGGGTTGGGTCCGAACACACCGAACGCGAACTGCAGCACGAACAGCACGAGCGTGTAGTAGACGATCTTCCCGACGATGTCGGACGCGTCCAGTTTCGACTTGGCCAGTGCCTTCTTGATTCCGCCGCGTTCGACAAGACGGTCGAAGCCGACCTTTTCGAGGAGCTTCTCCAGCCCCTTGGAGATGAGCTTCGCGACGATGAGGCCGACGATCAGGATCAGCAGGAACAACAGGGCGAGCGGGACGAACGTGATGACCGCGGCCAACGCGTCCTGCAGGATGACAGGGATATTCATAGTGGTGACTCTCTTTCAGAGGGATTGGTGACGCACACCGAGTGGGCTCGAGGGTGTCAACGGAATTGCGATTGTTGCGGCGGGGTCAGGGGTGGGTGAAGTCGTGCCGGCCAGGAGCCCGCTCTGAACTGACCGGCACGACAGGGGGGGTCTACTTCGAAGGGGTGCTGTCCGCGTCGGGGTCGATCAGCTCGATCTCTTCGTGAGACACGTCTTCGGTGACCTGCTGCTGGTCGGTGACCGTCTCGGTGCCGAGTCTGACGCGCTCGACCGGGACGGTTTCCTTGCTGGTGACGACTCGCTCCCCGGTGAGGACCACTTCGTGCTCCTCCGAGGTGAGCTCCCCGCCGGCCATCGCGTCGCCGAGGTTGGCGTCGGTGATGGGTTCGCGGGTGACGGTGATCTCTTCGTGGCTGACCGGGACGGTCTTGGTGACCTGCTCGGTGACGATGTGCTTGCGCAGCCGGGCTCGGCCGGTCTCGACCTTCTCTGTTCCGACGTGCAGCTGCTCCTCAGACCGGGTCATCGCATCGCCGGTGGTGGGACCGGAGGTGTCGTAGCCCTCCGTGTCACGGGGAGCGGCGTTGCCCCGGTCGATGTCCTGGTCATACAGTGCCGCGTCAGGGGCGGCGGTGCCGTTGCCGTAGTAGGTGTATAGCGCGTCTTCTTCTTCGCGGCTGATCTCCCCGTCGCTGTCAATTCGCGGGGCGTCCTTGACCGTATCTTTCGGGTATGCGACACGGACCTGGTAACCATCGAAAGACGCGTCGTCCAGCGGGGCGAAGGTTTCCGAGGTGCCGAACAGGCCGGTCTTGATGGTGACCCACGTCGGGGTCTGTGCTTCGGCGTCGACATATACCTGGCCGACCGAGCCGATCTTCTCGTCGTCGGAGCCGTACACGTCGGCGCCGATCAGGTCGTTGATGTTGGTGGTGTCAATCATGGTGATGGTTCTCTTCTTTCTTCCCGATACGGGCGCCCGGGAGCTCAGGGTGTGGTGGGTCAGCGGCCGAGGCCGGCCCTATCGACACGGCGGTGGTAGCGCATCCCGGCGAGGCCGCCGAGGATCGCACCGCCGAGCGCGATCAGCGCCGCGACGATGGCGGTGATGATGCTGCCCGCGGTGAGATCGCCCTCGCCGATGGGGATGCGGGGGAAGCTGTTCAGGTTGCCGAGCACGTTGAACTGGGCACCGGCGACGGCGGTGATGATCGCCAGCACCACGGCGATGATGATGGCCCACAGCCACACCGCGATTCCCTGCTTGACGCCGTCGAAACGTGCCATCCGCCCGGCGACATATCCGCCGCAGAAATACGCGATCAGCAGGATCAGGGCAATCACGATCCCGCCGATGATGCCGATCGTGGCCGCGTTCTCCGCTGCGGCATCGGCGGCCTCGCCCGGGTCGACCTGGTTGCCCAATCCGACGGCGGTGCCGGTCGCAGCCAGCAGCGCGGTGAGGAGGACGGCGGTGCCGGTGGCGGTCAGCCAGCCGAAGAACGCGGAACCGAACTTCATCCCCCCGAACTGTTCCTTTTCCCTCTCCAGCACCTCCTCACGGGTGCTGCCCCCGCCACCGACCGCATGAGCGGCAGTCGCGGACGGGGACGTCGTGTCCCGCCGGTCGTAAGAGTCGTTCGTGCGGTTATCTGACATGAGCTCTTCTCACTTCTCGTTCCGCGGCCCATGCGAGATGACGCGGACGCTGCCTTGTCGAGGATCACGACGCCGGGAAGGACCGCGCGTCGCTGACGTTGTGATTCATTTGTGATGCGTGTGAACTAGGTGCGAACGTCTCTTCGCACCTAGTTCCGGCTGGCCGGGTTCCGGAGGGTCCGCGCCCTGCGTACACCGTAAGCGGCCTGCGGCGACCGTGAGGCGAGGATTGACATGGAGGTGCTTTGTGAGTAAAAGCGCGGCGGGATCGTCGCCCAAAGGACTCAGCCGCGAGCTGATCGTGAAGAACGCGCTGGAGATGATCGACGAATCGGGCGCGCAGGGCTTGTCGATGCGGACCCTGGCGCACCGACTGGATACCGAAGCGATGTCGCTGTATCGGCACGTGCATGGCAAGGAGGACCTCCTTGAGGCGGTGGTCGCGCTGCTGATGAGCGACCTGACATCCGCGCTCGAGAAAGAGACCGGGGCGCATTGGCAGGCCTTCTTGCAGACCGTTGCCCACGAGGTCCGCCGGATCGCGATGGACCACCCCATGGCCTTCCCCCTGGTGGCCACCCGGCACCCGGCGGCGCCCTGGCTGCGCCCTCCGCTGCGCAGCGTCGAGGTCGTCAACACGTTCCTGACCGCCCTGATCGGCCAAGGGTTCACCGACGCGCAGGCCGTCGGCGCCTACCGGTCCTTCAGCAGCTTCCTGCTCGGACAACTCCTTCTGGAATCCGCGGTCCGTGGGGCTCAGACGGGCCCGGTGGAGGAACCGCTGGACGAAGGGGACGCGAGCATCCCGCAACACGACGGCAGCATCTCGCTGGACAACGCCGATGAAGTGGTGCGGCTGCGTCCCCTGCTCAGTCAGGACCGCAGCCAAGAAGAATTCGAAGTGTCCCTCGAAGTGCTCCTGGACCGGCTCGACCGCGAACTGTCACAGTAACCAGTGGTCCCGGGCCAGGCAGCATGTCGTCAGGGGGGCTCCGAGACCTGACGGTCCTCCCCGCACCCGTGCAATGAGGTCCCCGCCGTTCCGGCGAGCCCCGCTGGAACGCCAAGCCGCGTTGAGGCGATGTTCAGGCAGGCGGAGGCTGTTCGGCCGGTGGTTCCGGCAGCAGGGTGAGGCCGTGGGGTCCGCTCGCCGCGGTCAACATCGCCTCCACCCAGGCCCGGTTGATGGGTGGGTACTGGGTGGCGAAGAACAGGAACTGTAACGGGACGCCGGAGTGGATCCAGAAGCTGCGGTAGCCGCTGCCGTCGCGCATGTCGACCTCGAACATGCCCACTGAGTCGACACTGGCCGAGCTGCGTGAGCGCGCCAAGGCGCAGAAAATCCCCAGTACTACCGCCTCAATAAGGCGGCGCTGATCAAAGCGCTGCACTCGACGTCACCGGAGTGAAGACGTGGCGCGCTCCATCGCCAGAGGCGTAAGCCTTTGGACGGCGGCCGCGGTCAACCCGCCGTAGAAGCGACTTCCTTCATCGCAGGACACTTCTCTCTCCAATCAGCCGACATAAAGCGATCACAGAACGCCGCGGAGGAGCGCCAAAGCTCACACGCACCGGGGTTTCGCATCACATCTACCCGCCAATCCACGGGATCTTGCCGACGACCTCGGGGGTGGTGCAAAACCGATCGGTTTTGCACGCCCGGTATTCATCGGTGAAAACCGATATGATCGGCGAGTGACGATGACACAAGATCTTGCAGCTGCTGTCTCCCTGTTCCACTCTCTTGCCGATCACAGTCGCCTGTCGATACTGCGTCGGCTGTCAGCCGGTGAAGCTCGGGTGAGGGACCTGACCGATGAGCTCGGCTTGGCGCAATCGACCGTGTCGGAGCACGTTGGATGCCTCCGCGAATGCGGGCTTGTCGTTGCCCGCAGTGAGGGCCGGCAGAACTTTTACTCTGTCTCCACTCCTGAGGTGATCGATGTTCTCGAAGCGGCCGAGCGACTCCTCGCCGCGACGGGTTTCAAGGTCGATCTGTGCAAGACGTACGGGAGCGACGCCCGATGATCGGAACCATCGTGGCCGCCATCGGCCTGTTCGCGGCGACGAACATCGACGACATCGTCGTCCTCACCGTTCTGTTTCTCGCGTCCGCACGCGGAGCCCTCCCGGGATGGAAGGTCGTGGCCGGGCAGTACCTCGGCTTCATCGCCCTGGTCGCAATCAGCAGCCTCGCCGCCGCGGGCCTGACCATCGTCCCGGACGAATGGGTCGGGCTGCTGGGCCTGGTCCCACTTGCGATCGGTGTTTACGGGCTGATTCGTACGCTCCGACGTCGCGGCGACGATGACGGCGACGACGAAAGCTCCATCAGCGCCGGGGGCCTGCTCGGAGTTGCCGGCATCACCATCGCAAACGGCGCCGACAACATCTCGCTGTACACCCCTGTGTTCCGCACCAACCCTGTTCCGGACACCATCGTCACCATCATCGTGTTCTTGGTCCTGGTCGCCGTGTGGTGCCTTGTCGCCCGCTTCGTAGGTACCAGCAAAGCCGTCACAGAAGCCCTCGAGAAGATCGAGCACTGGCTCGTGCCGGCCGTGTTCATCGGGCTGGGCCTGTACATCCTGATCGAGTCCGGCGTGATCGTTCGCCTCATCGAAGTCCTGTCGTGAGCAGATTCACACGCCTCCTCGCTGCCACTGCTGCCGTAGTTGCCGCCTTCACGGTCGACCAACTCACCAAAGCGTGGGCCCTGTCCTACCTCGACGGAGGCCGTGATATCGACCTTGGGCTGGGCGTATCCCTGCGCCTCGTGTTCAACCCTGGGGTCGCATTCGGTCTCGGCGGCGATGTAGGAGCGCCGCTTGTCGTCGGCGTTATGGTCCTTGTCGCCGCGCTGCTCACGTGGATCGTCATCCGAGTGCTGCGGAGGCAGAGCATGGGCGCTACTGCGCTGCTGGCTGCCGCCGCCGGCGGCGCGATCGGCAACCTGTGGGACCGCACCACACGCGCTGAAACCGGACCGCTCAGCGGAGAGGTCGTCGACTTCATCGCTGTCGACTGGTTCGCCATCTTCAACGTGGCTGACATCTTCACAACCCTCGGCCTGCTCGGGTGGGCAGCCTTGTATCTGCTCCGTCGAGACCACGCTCCCATCAGCGGGAGCACCGGTGACGGTTCCCAGCACCGCGGCTGATCTGGGAACGAGGAGGGCCCGCACGGGTATTCGTGCGGGCCCTTCGCGGGTGGCGGAGGGCGGTGCCCGCCGCGATGCGCGTTACTGCTGGTAGGGGATGAGGCTCAGGCCGCTGTCATCGACGACGAGGATGTCGCCGTTGTTGGTGATGGTGACGGCTTGGGCGGTGCCGTGGATCGTTCCGACTTCGAACCAGTTCTGCGCTCCCGCGGTTGTGGCCCAGATCCGTCCCTGGGTGCCGATACCGACCACGCGGTTGTGGTCCGGGGAGGCGCTGAGCCCGGCAAGAAGGGGAGCATCCGGCCACGCCTGAAATGTGGCAGCCCGATCGGTGCTGACCAGCAGACCGTCCGCGGTGGAGGCCATCACTCGCCCCGCTGCGTCAACGGCAAGCGACATGGCATAGACGGGTGCCCCGGTGGGCTGCCAGGAGACACCGCCGTCTGTGCTGGTGAGCATTTCATTGGCGTCGGTGGCGACGCCGTAGAGCGTTCCGCGGGGGTCCGCGGCGAGGGCGTGAAAGTCTTTCTCGCCTGTGAATGCGGTGGGTTGCCAGCTCTGCCCGTTGTCGGAGCTTCGGATGATGCCCAGGTTGGGGGCTCCCAGCTCGGGCGGGGTGGTCCGACCGGGGTGGCCGGATGCCACGAGTGTGTCGTCGAGGACGGTCAGGCCCATCGCATCGAAGTCCGTCTTCGCCAGGCGGGCGCCCAGCTCACCGTCACGGGTGACGGTGAAGATGCCCTCGTGGGTTCCGATAAGGAATCCATCGGTGGCGGGGTCATCAACGATGCCGTGCACGTGCGTGAGCGGCTGCTCGGGGTGGTCGTCACCGGTGAGGGACGGTGAAGTGGCGCAGCCTGCGAGAGCAAGCGCGACCATGGGGACGAGGGCGGCCAAGGACAGGGCGCGGGTGCGGGAGCCCGGCGCGGTGAGGTTGGTGTGGTGGTGCTGCATGGGGGTGCGTTTCGTCTGATCGGGTGGTGGGGCGCGGTGGTTTTCGCACCCCACCACGGGTGATCAGAGAGTGGCCAGAAGCTCCTCCATGGTGGCGATCTCGGACGTTTGCGATTCGACGATCTGGTTGGCCAGGGCGACGGCGTCACTGTTTTGGCCGTTGCCGGTTTCTTCTTGCGCCATCTCGATCGCACCGCGGTGGTGCTCGATCATTTGCTGGAGGAACAGGCGGGCAGCGTCCGTACCGGTGGCCTGCTCGAGCGACTGCATGTCTTCTTCGCTCATCATGCCGCCGCCGTGGTCCATGCTGCCGGTGTCGGGGGCGCTGGCGCCCCAGTCCTCCAACCAGCCTTCCATCTGCGCGATTTCAGGTTCCTGGGCGGCCTTGATCTGCTCCGCCAGCGCGGTCACCCGCTCGTCGATGCCGTCTTTGGCCAGGAGGGTGTCGGACATCTCGATCGCTTGCGTGTGGTGCTCGATCATCATGGTGGCGAACATGACGTCCGCTTCGTTGGCGTCAGCAGATTGCGCGGGGGTAGCGCTGCTGCTGCTTCCGTGGTCCATTCCGGGCATGCTGCCGCCGGAGGTGGTTCCGCCGGAGCATCCGGCGAGGACGAGAAGGCTGGTGAGGGTGAGCGCGGCGGTCGCCGCGGCGCGGGTGTTCATGGTGGTGTTCTCCATTAGTCAGTGATGAGGCGCGACGGTTGTCGAGCCGGAAGGTGCGTTGCCCGCATGGAGGCGGGCGGACGCGTCATCACGTGCGACTGATGCAGAGAACGGTAAGTGAGGGTGGCGGAACCGGGTGGGCCGATGCGGGCGATCGGGGGTGGATCATGGCGAGTACGTCGTCTCGCAGGGTGATCCGCCAGCCGATGCGCAGCCGCGCGAACAGGATCACGCTGACAAGCAGCGCGAGAACGCAGACCATCCAGGTCATCGCGTGATCGTCGCCGCAGCCGGTGCAGCCTGCATGATCCGTGGCGGCGGTGGTGGTGTTCACCGCTGCGGTACCGGGAGAGGCGTCGTGGTGGGCGCTGGGTGGTGCCGGCTCGGCGCTGACGGCCACCGTGCCGCCGTGGCCGGCGGTGGTGGCGTGGGTGTTGAGGGAGTGCATGGCCAGGAGCCCCGCGATGACGGCGCCGACGACAGCCACCATCATCAGGAGGGTGCGGGTGACCGCGCGCTGGCCACGCAACTGGTGTGCAAGGGCAATCAGCGACATTCTCACCTCCTGATGGATTTCTAGGCTAACTTTTCCCGGCAGTGACGGCGGGCTCTGGACCCGTCGGGGTGGGTCGTTGGTGTGCCGCGGTTACAACGCCGCGAGAAGGTCGGTGCACGCCTGCTCACAGCGACGGCACGCCTCTGCGCAGACGCGGCAGTGCTCGTGCATGTCGGCGTGCTGCTCGCATTCCTGCGCGCAGGAGGCACACGCGGTGCGGCACGCCTCCACAACAGCGCGAACCACATCGGCGTCCATCGTCGTCTGTCGAGAAAGCACCGCACCGGTCGCGGCGCATACGTCGGCGCAGTTGGCGTTCTTGGTGATGCACGTCACCAGCTCGGCCACCATGTCCTCCGACAAGCAAGCGTCGGCACACGCGGTGCAGGTCTGCGCGCACTCGATGCACGCCTGGATACAGCGGGCGAGGGCGTCCGCAGCGTCAATGGTTCCGGCCTTGGGGTGCGTGGTGAGCATCTGGTCAACAGCAGTCATGGTCGCTGGTCCTTTCCCGGGGACCGTCCCCGGCGCCTGCCACGATAAAAGCGGGCGCCGAGCGCGACCCGGGGGTTGCGGGCGCGGGGAAACTACTTCGCGGCGACGGCTTGCGGGCTGAGGTCGAGCCGGCGAAGAAGTTGCGCGTTGAGTGCGACGACGATCGTGGACAGCGACATCAGGATCGCTCCGACGGACATGGGGAGGACGAACCCGATAGGGGCGAGCACTCCGGCGGCGAGGGGGACGGAGACGAGGTTGTATCCGGCGGCCCACCACAGGTTCTGCTTCATCTTCCGATAGCTGGCCCGCGACAGGTCGATCACGGACAGCACGGAGCGGGGGTCGTCGCTGGCGAGGATGACCCCGGCGGACGCGATGGCGACATCGGTGCCCGCGCCGATGGCGATACCGACATCGGCTTGCGCGAGGGCGGGTGCGTCGTTCACCCCGTCACCAACCATGGCGACCTTGCGGGATTCGTTCTGAAGCTGCTTGACCTTGGATGCTTTGTCTTCGGGGCGGACCCCGGCGAAGTAGCGGTCGATGCCGAGGTCGGCGGCGACGGATGCGGCAACCGCTTCGGCGTCTCCGGTGATCATGACCACCTGCACGCCCCGCTGGTGCAGCGCGTCGACCGCGGCGCGCGATTCAGGGCGGATCTCGTCCGCCAGGCGCAGCGCTCCTGCCACCTGCCCGTCGATGAGGACGTGGAGGATGATCGCACCCTCGTTGCGCCACTCGTTCGCGATCGACCGCTCAGCGGCCTTCTCCTGCTCGAGCATGTAGGGGCCGCCGACCTGGACGGTGCGCCCGGTGACCTGCGCGCGGACACCGACGGCCGGTGACGATTCAAAGTCGTTGGAGGAGGGGACGGTGAGCTGCTTCTCTTTCGCGGCGTTCACGATCGCCCGAGCAAGGGGGTGTTCAGAGTCCGCCTCGGCGGCGGCGGCCAAGGCCAGCAGTTCGTCTGCATCGACCCCTTCGGCAGGGTCGATCGCGGTGACGGCCGGCGTTCCCTTGGTGAGTGTGCCGGTCTTGTCGAACAGCACCGTGTCGACGGTGCGCATGCTTTCCAGCGCGAGACGGTCCTTGATCAGAACACCGCCGCGCGCGGCACGCTCCGTGGCGATCGACACGACGAGCGGGATCGCCAGTCCCAAGGCGTGCGGGCAGGCGATGACCAGAACGGTGATGGTGCGGATGACCGCTTCGTCGGGGAATCCCACCAGGGACCACACCAAGGCGGTGACCGCGGCCGCGCCGAGCGCGAACCAGAACAGCCACCCCGCAGCACGGTCCGCGAGCCGCTGCGCGCGAGAGGAGGAGTTTTGAGCCTCAGTGACGAGCTTTTGGATGCCCGCGAGGGCGGTGTCCTGCCCGACCGCGGTGATTTCTACGCGAACTCCGGAGTCGGTGGCGACCGTGCCGGCGACGACCTGATCGCCGTCGCCGCGGCGAACGGGGCGGGATTCTCCGGTGATCATCGACTCGTCCATGCTGGCCGAGCCCTGCACGATCCGCCCGTCCGCGGGAACCCGCCCACCGGGGCGGACCACAACCACGTCACCGACCTGCAGCTCAGCGGGGGCGACGGTGACGGTGGTTTCCCCGTCCACCTTCTCGGCCTCGTCGGGCAGGAGCGCGGCGAGGGAGTCGAGGGCGGAGGTGGTCTGGGCGAGGGATCGCATCTCGATCCAGTGCCCGAGAAGCATGATTACGACCAGCAGCGCCAGCTCCCACCAGAAGTCCAACTCGTGGTGCAACAGCCCGAGGCTTGCCCCCCAGGACGCGAGGAACGCGACGGTGATCGCGAGGGCAATGAGAAGCATCATGCCGGGCTTGCGGGCGCGCAGCTCGCTGACGGCGCCGGTAAGGAACGGGGCGCCACCCCAGACATACATGACGGTCCCGAGAATCGGGGACACCCATCCCACCCACGCCGCGTCCGGCAGCGGGTAGCCGATCAGCATCGAGAACATGCTGGAGAAAGCCACGACCGGCACCGCGAGAACCAGCATGATCCAGAACAGCCGCCGGAACCGGGCGACGTGATCACCGTGACCGGCGTGACCGCCGTGGTCGGCGTGACCGTGCCCGGCGTGCCCCGCCGCAGGTGCCCGATCATCCGTGCCGTGCGGGTGGCCCATCGCTACGTGGTCGTGTACTGCCGTTGCCGCCGGAGCGTTGTGGCCCTGGTGGTTCGTGCGGGCCGAGTGGTTGTGATGTTCGTGCTGGCTCATGGGAGCCTCCTTCGCTGGGTGCGCCGCCACGGCGCACGATTCAGGTTCGGTTGGGGCATGGGAGTGCGGGCGATGTGCACGGGTGCCGGCTCGGGGCGGAACCGGCGCAGCCGGAGGCTGTTGGTCACGACGAACACCGACGACAGCGCCATGGCCGCCGCGGCGACGAGCGGGTTCAGCAGCCCGGCCATGGCGATCGGGATGGCGGCGACGTTGTAGGCGAAGGCCCAGAACAGATTGCTCTTGATGGTGCGGAGGGTGCGGCGGGAGAGTCGGATCGCGTCGGCCACGACGGTCAGGTCGCCGGAGACGATCGTGATGTCACTGGCGGCGATCGCCGCGTCCGTGCCGCCCCCCATCGCAAGGCCGAGGTCGGCTGCGGCGAGGGCCGCGGCGTCGTTGACGCCGTCACCGACCATTGCGACCACGTGGCCATCGTTTTGGAGCCGGCGGATCACTTCGAGCTTCCCGGCGGGGGTGACGCCGGCGTGCACGTCGGAGATGCCGACCTCAGCGGCGATCCGTGCGGCCGTGGTGTCGTTGTCGCCGGTGAGGAGCACCGGGCGCAGCCCGAGTGCGCGGAACAGTGCGATGGCGGTCGAGCTGGTCGGCTTCACCGTGTCCGCCACGCCGATCGCGCCCAGGTACCGCCCGTCGCGGCCGACCGCGATTGCGGTACTGGTACGAGCGAGCGTGTTCAGCTCCGCTGCGGCCTCCGACGGTGGGTGGATGCCCCACTGCTCGGCCAGCCAGGAGGCGCGGCCCGCGACCACCGCGGCGCCGTCCACGATCCCCTGCACACCGAACCCGGCGTGCGAGGCGAAGCTGTCCGCATATGCACCAGGCGCGGTGGCGGTGATCGCGCGGGCGACGGGATGCTCGGAGCCCGCCTCGACCGCAGCGGCGACCCGCAGCAGCTCGTCCCGGGTGACACCAGGGGCGGGGTGAACGGTGGTGACGGTCATCTTGCCGGTGGTCACGGTGCCGGTCTTGTCGAGCACGATGGTGTCGACGGTGCGGGTCTGCTCCAGCACCTGCGGTCCACGGATCAAGATTCCCAGCTGCGAGCCCCGGCCGGTGCCCACCAAGAGGGCGGTGGGGGTGGCGAGGCCAAGCGCGCACGGGCACGCGATGATTAGTGTCGCGACCGCGGCGGTGAACGCTTGTTCCAGCGATGCCCCAGCGATCATCCAGCCGACGAAGGCGGCGGCGGCAAGTCCGATGACGATCGGGACGAACACGGCCGACACCCGGTCAGCGATGCGTTGCACCTTGGCCTTGCCGGTTTGGGCTTCCTCCATCAGCCGGCGCATGCGCGCGAGCTCGGTGTCGGCGCCGACCCGGGTGATTTCTACGGTGAGGCGGCCGCCGACATTCACCGTCGCTCCTACGACACGCGACCCAGTCGTCACCTCGACGGGGACTGATTCTCCGGTGAGCATGCTGGCATCGACGGCGGAGGCACCATCGATCACCAGCCCGTCGGAGGGAATCTTCTCCCCCGGTCGAACGAGCACAGTGTCTCCGACCGACAGCTGCGCGACCAGCACCATCCGTTCGGCGCCGTCGACGAGCTGCGTGGCGTGCTTCGCGCCCATCTCCAGCAGCGCCCGTAACGCCTCCGACGATGATTTCCTCGCGCGCGCTTCGGCATACCGCCCGGCCAGGATAAAGACGGTGACCAGCGCGGCCACTTCCAGATAGATTTCGTGGCCCCCGGCCTGCGGGGTACCGACGAGGGTGAACGTCATCGTCATGCCGGGCACGCCTGCGCCACCGAAGAACAGCGCGTAAAGGGACCACCCGAATGCGGCGATGACGCCAACGCTGATGAGGGTGTCCATGGTCGCCGCGCCGTGTCGGGCGTTGACGGCCGCGGCCCGGTGGAACGGCCACGCGCCCCAGACCGCCACCGGGGCGGTGAGAGTGAGGGCAAGCCACTGCCAGTACTCGAACTGCAACGCCGGGACCATCGACAACACTGCCACCGGCAGCGACAGGGCGGCACTAATCAGCAGACGCCGCCGTAGCGCCCCGACCTCGCCGTCCTCTCGGTTTGGGGTGTTCTCATCGATATCACCGCTCGGTGGCGGTGCGGGGAGAGCCGCCTGGTACCCCGCGGATTCGACGGCGGCGATCAGGGTGGCAGGGTCGACGTCGTTCCCGCGAACACGTGCTTTTTCGGTGGCGTAGTTCACCGTTGCTTCCACACCGGGAAGCTTGTTCAGCTTGCGTTCAATCCGGGTCGCACACGACGCGCATGTCATCCCGGAAATATCGAGTTCGACGTCGACCGCGCTCATGCGGGTGCGCCGGCCAGGGTGTAGCCGGCCTCCTCCACCGCGGCCCGCACTGCGGCGGCATCGATCGGGGTCAAGCTGTGGATGGTGACGCGCGACGTACCGCCGGCGTTGAGGTCTACCGTGACATTCTCGACACCGTCGATCGCAGTCAGCTCCTCCGTGACGCTCGACACGCAGTGCGAGCATGTCATTCCGGTCACCAGGACGTCTTCTGTCACCGTCGCCGCGGTGGACGCGGGTGCGTCTGTCGCTGCGGACGTGGCGCAGCAAGCGCAGCCGGCGTTGGTGTCTTTCAGGCCGAGGTCGATGCGGTCGGTCATGATTTGCTCCTCTGGGGTCGGTGCGGGATCAGGAACGGACGAGCCGTGCAATCGCGTCGTTGGCCTCACGAATCTTCTCTGCGGCAACCTGGCCGCCCTCTGCGCTCGCCTCCGCGACGCAGTGGCGGAGGTGATCCCCGAGCAGGGATAGAGCAACCGTCTCCAAAGCCTTCGTCGCGGCGGAGACCTGCGTAAGGATGTCGATGCAGTACTTGTCTTCATCGACCATTCGGGCGATCCCTCGTACCTGACCCTCGACGCGACGCAGCCGCTTCTGGAGGTCGTCTTTGTTGCCCTCGTATCCGTTCACCTAGATACCATACCCCCCTAGGGTATGTAGCGCAACACTCCTATTCATCCCCCTGCGCGCGTCCACCGGAGTGGGCCGCCCAACCGGGGATGATTATTCAGCAAGTCCTGTACTGTCGACACGTGTCCACAGCCACTGCGACTGCCACCGTGACGCATACCGCCGCGCTCGCGCGCCTCGGCCACGCGCTCTCCGACTCCACGCGCGCGGGCGTGCTGCTGGCACTGCGGGAAGCACCCGCCTACCCCTCCGACCTAGCGGACGCTCTCGGCGTCTCCCGACAGGTCATGTCGAACCAGCTCGCGTGCCTTCGAGGGTGCGGGCTCGTGGAGGCTGTGCCGGATGGGCGGCGCACCTGGTATCGGCTTGCTGACTCTCACCTCTCACCCGCCTTGGACGAGCTGCTACGCGTCGTCCTCTATGTCGAACCGGGCTGCTGCGCCGGAGAAAGCTGCACCTGCGCATGACCACCACGACCTCTCGCCCCACAGACGACCGCCGGCACACTCTCCAACGCCGCATCAAGTGGATCGTCACCGCGACGATCGCCTACAACCTCATTGAGGCCGTCGTCGCGATCACCGCCGGCACCGTCGCCTCATCGGCTGCGCTGATCGGGTTCGGCCTGGACTCCACGATCGAGGTCCTCTCGGCGGCAGCCGTGGCCTGGCAGTTCACCCGCCGCGACCCCGAGCGGTGGGAGAAGGGCACGCTGCGCGTCATCGCCGTGGCGTTCTTCGCCCTCGCCGCCTACGTCACCGCGACGTCGGTGCTCGCGCTCGTGGGCCAGGTCGACGTGCAGCACTCCACTGTCGGAATCGTGCTCACCGCGCTCAGCGTCGTCATCATGCCATTCCTCTCGCTGGCGGAACGACGCGCGGGCCGCGAGCTGGGATCGGCAACCGCTGTGGCCGACTCCAAGCAGACCCTCATCTGCACCTACCTGTCCGCCGCGGTTCTCGTCGGCCTCATTGTCAACAGCCTGTTCGGCTGGTGGTGGGCCGATGCGATCGCCGGACTCGTCATCGCCGCCTTCGCAATCCGAGAGGGTATCGAGGCATGGCGCGGTGACGCCTGCGCCACCTCCGTGGGGATGCTCCTCGAGGAGGAGCACGACGACGACCATCACCGCTGAGCGGGTAGAGCACCTCAGATCAGCCATGACGGCTTCTGTCGCACGCCGCATGAGGAATCTAGGACGTCGTTCTACCGCGCACGGGAGAGGAACACCACCCACCCACCCAGAACGACCGCGATCGCGGAGCCAGCAGCCAGCACCACTCCACCGAAGTCTTGGTCTTCGGCTGGTGCTCTACCCCAGGTGCGGCCCATCGCACCGAACCAGTCGGCGGCTACTAGACCGGCAGTAGAGATGTACACAGATACAACCGCCATCGCCACAGCTAAACCGACGACCATCAGCAGCTTCATCTGTGTCGGCCGGCGGCTGGACCCGTCACCACCTATCAAGCCACGCACGAGCAGAGATCCCACGACGAGGGTTGCTGCCGTCGCCATTTGCCGCCCTAGGAGATCCCCTACTGTCCAACGGAGGAGGTCAGAACTGAAAAGCAGCCAAATCAACATCGCGGTGGCCGGGACAGCGACCACGGGTGCCGAAGCGAAACGCACACCTCGCGAATGCATGAGCACCTGCGCCCATTCATACCCTCCCCTGCTGCCGTCTTCGCGGCGATGGGCTGCCTTGCGGGCGAGCTCGATTGGCGCCCCGGCTGCGAGAAGGGGCACCACCCCGACAAGGAGAATGACTATCCCAAGAACGTGCGCACTGTAGATGTAGCTACGGTAAGCGCCCAACGCTCCGCTAGTGACCCATACCAAGAGGAGCGTCCCTGCCACCCACGCGGTCGCCCGCCAGGGGTTCCATCGGTACCCACGCGCCTTTAGCCGCAGCACAGCGCTCACGTAGAAGATGAGTCCGAGCACGGCGGCAACTAACCACAGCAGGTCGGGGCTCCACGCCGTGAACCAACGCGACATAGTCCACTCAGGAGGTAGCGGAGCGCCGGTGAGTACCTCAGCGGGTGTGAGCGCGCCTGCAGGTTCGGGGAGAATCGGCGGCGGTGTTCTCGCGAGAGCGGCAGCCGCTCCACTAGCCATCCCCATCAATCCCAACTCCGCACACAACAGCAGCCAGAAAGTCTTGGCGTCGCTGGGGTTGGCGCGCATCCTTCGGAGTAGACGCAGTCGGTAGATCGCCCCCAGAACACCGATGGCGGTGAGGGCTACAACCTTGACGATGAGGATGAGGCCGTAAGGGGAGGCGAGAGCACCGAGAGTTTCTAGGCCGATGGCGGCTCGAACCGTGCCCGAGAACGCGACGAGCGCGAAGGCAATAACGGCGATGGTGGAGTACCGCATCAGAACTGTCGCCATCTCACTCTTGGAAGTGACGGAACGAATGATCGCCAGCAGCAGCAGACCACCGAGCCAGACCGCTGCGGCGATGAGGTGTATGACGATGGCTGTCGTGGCTTGCTGGTGAGAGGCCTCATCACCTGAATGGCCTTGTGTTCCCATCGGGACAAGCGCTGCCAGCGCGAGAAGTGCCACGGTTGCTGTCCCGCCCCACGAACGCACCGCAAATGTGAGCACCGCGAGAATGGCACCCGCGATGGTCGTCATCAACCACACACGTCCCCCCTCGGTCTGCACGAGGTACCGGCCAAGCTGAGACCCAAATTCGGGACCGGCATTCAAAGCGGGGTTGAAGATGACCATGAAGCTGAAGAAGCCAGTAGCAGCAGATGCCACGGTGAAGATGGCGGCAGATAGCGCAGCAACATCCAACGCCAATTCAAACCCGCGCTGTTCGACGCGCAACGAGAACAAGGCGACAAAGAGCGCCCCTCCCATTCCCGCGGCGCTCATGTTCACGACGAGCTTTGACACTGGCAGCCCCCACCGTGCGAGGGGCCCGGCGTCGGCCAGTTGCAAGGGGGCAGCGCCACCGCCGACTGCGAGAGCGCACACCAAGGCAGCGACTGCGCTGACGACGAGGATGATGAGCGCAATCACGCGGTACACGTTCCACCGGCGCGGTTGCAGAGACGGAAGCCGCGTGGAGCCAGGTGCCCCCACCCTTACCGTCGAGTGGGCGTGCCCGAGCTTAGCGCCGGAAGTAGGCATCAGTTCAGCCCCGAATAGGCATGCAGACCCTTGAAGAACATGTTCACGGCGGTGAAGTTGAACAGCACCGCAGCGAACCCCACGATAGACAGCCACGCAGAACGGTTACCGCGCCATCCACGGGTGGCACGAGCGTGGATGTACCCGGCGTACAGCACCCAGATGATGAAAGTCCACACCTCTTTGGTATCAAAACCCCAGAAGCGTCCCCAGGAGTCGTTTGCCCAAATCGCGCCGGCAATCAGGGTGAAGGTCCAGAAGATGAAGCCAATGATGGCGAACCGGTAAGCCAGGGCTTCCAGATCTTCAGAGGTGGGCAGGGTTCGAAGCAGGCCCCGCCGCGTGTTGACGGAGGGGCGACTCTCACGCCGGTGTTGCAGAAGTTGCGTCACGGACAGGCCGCACGCGATGGCGAACAGCGCAGTCGCAAGGGAGGCCACGAAGACGTGGATGACAAGCCACACGCTACGCAGCGGGTCCATCAGAGGGGTGACCTCGACGTAGAACCCCAAGGTCGCACCACCCAGAAGAAGGACGACCATCCCAAGCAAGAAGGAGCCGAGGAAACGCAGGTCGTACCGCCGAAGGGCGAAAAGGAACACGCCGACGATGAGAAGAGTGCCGGTGAGTGCGAATTCGTACATGTTCGCCCACGGCACACGAGCTGCGGCGATGCCTCGGAGGACATCCCCGCTCAGCTGCAGCGCGAATCCCAAAATGGTGAGGGCGGTTCCGATACGTGCCCATACGAGACGTTCGCGCTCACGTGGCGGCACTTGCAATTGCACCGCGGCCGCCGGGGGCGCCACCGGTGGAGCCACGTCCCCGACCGTCACGAGTTCCGCAGCGGGCGCCTCGACGCGAGACACGCGCACGGCAAGGTCGATGGCATACGCCGCAAAGGCGAGCGCGTAAACGCCGATGGCCGTCCACACCATCAGCAGGGACAGCCCATCAAGGGTGAGGGCGGATGATTCGGTCACGGGTGGAATCCTTAGATTGTCCAGCACTCTTTGACGGTGCCGGTGGTTGCCAGGGCGAGAGTCGGAACGCGCTCGGTGAAGGATCGAGTGGTCTCGGGGAAGGGGGCGTACTCGACGACCCGCCACCCCACGACGCCGAAATCCTCGTCCAGGGCTTGGATGGCGCACGCGAACCGTGCGCCGGAGGGAGGGGTGGCTTGAAAGGACACCGTCACAGCCCGCTCATCGACGACGAGGTAGCCGGTCTCGGCGATGGAGATGTCGTCCAAGCTATTTTGAAGTGTGATCCAGACCAGGTAGGCAATGGCAGCCACCGCGAACACAGCAACACTGATCCAGAAAGCTCGGCGACGCCAGGGAAGCGAAGTGCGGCCGTATCGATCGTCGAGTTTCTTTTGCAGTGCCGTTCGCTGCGGTGCGGCGCGGCGCCTGCCGCCGCGCTTTGTAATGGCGCGTTTAGTCACTGAGCATTCGCTTCCAACCACGCCAGGGAATCCACGGTGACGTCGTTGACGGACACCTCGAAATGCAAGTGGTTTGCGGTGGAGCGGCCTGTGCTTCCGACGAGTCCGAGGAGTTGGCCCGCCTGCACTTCCTGGCCGCTGCCGACCTGCCGGGTGTTGTACTGCATGTGCGGGTAGACGGCCCGGATACGTTGGCCGTTGACGACGGACTCAACGGTGACAGCGACGCCGTAGGCGCCATAGCTCTCGCTCGAGACATCGACTGTCCCGGCCACGGACGCGTAGATTGGCGTGCCGCCCGCGGTCACCATGTCGGTGCCCATGTGCGCCCCGCCTCTTGCTCCGAATTGGTCCGTGACTCTGAACGTCGAGGTCAATGGCCAGCGCACAACCCCGCTACCGGCGGCGAGGACGGGGACTGCGCGTTCAGCAGCGAAGGTGGTAGCGGGCCGAGCTGCGCGTGCTGCGGCGGCCGCGGCCGCCGCAGCCTCTCGCGCCTTTTTCTGATGAATTTCTTCCTGAGACGTCGCTGCGTAGCTCTGCCTGTCCAGGGGCGAAGCGGGGAGCGCGGAGGACACGGTGAATTGTTGTGAGTCGTCCGCAGCGGCTTGCTGCAAGGTCGGCTCGGAGTCCGTGACAGGTGAGGCCGCGTACGCCGGCAGCGCCAGAGGACACATGAGCGCCAGCGCCAACGCACTCGCAACAAGCGGGCGGGCGCGCATTGCGCGCGCGGCCTCAGGACCGTGGGAGCTCCGCGCCTCACGCATCCTGAACTCATCAGCGTGGCGCCGTTCCCTGCGCGTTAGAGGGCGTGACTGGTGTGTCGACCAAATCTCACTGCTCATTGACGGTGTTCCTTCACTGCCCCACCTGCTGCTGTCGTCGACGCCGTCCGGACGAGAAAAGCACAAGCGCCGCCGCGCCCAGAATGACGACAGCGACGCCAGTCACTAACAGCGGAAGACCGATTCCGCTCCGTGGCTCTTCGACCTCCGCCACGGCGTCTGCTGTCGCGCTTTGTTCTGGTGTCGACGAGATGGCCGGGCTCTGCTCAGATGAGGAGGGGGCACCCGTGGTTGCAGAGGGGTCCGGTTCGGCGGACGCCGTGGGCGTTACGGGAGCGTCAACCGTGAACGCGTACTCACCGCTGATGGGGTGACCGTCGCTGGAGACCACGCGCCATCGCACCGTGACTACGCCTGGAGACGTGACTGGCTTCACTGCCTGGGTCACCGTCGTGTCAGCGACGACCGGAGGCGTCAGTGCAACGTTCGCTCCTGAGGAGTCAATCACTTCGACCGCGATGGCGCTGGAGGCGTCGAAGACCTCCCCGCTGTATGTCATTGACACCTCAGCGGGCGTCGCTGAGACGACTGAGTCCGCTGCTGGGGAGGACTGGACCAAAGCGTCGTGAGCACGAGCCGGCGGCGAACCGGGTAGAACGAACATCAGGGATAGTGCCGCCACGGCAATGCCGGCGGCTGCGAACCAGCGAGGCGAACGGGGGGCGAAAAGTGTGTGCATGGCGTCTTTCAGTGGGACTGCGGCGCCCGGGGATTGGGCGCCCACGGCAGTCGTCGAGCGTCGGATCAGAAACGCTCCGAGTGCACCTGTACGGCCGCGCCCGAAGGGGTGGGAAGTTGCGTTCGACTACAACTTCGTTGGCGTCAGATCAGCCGAGAAGGTGTGATTTTCGGAGCCCCGGTACGGGTCAGGTCCGTGAGAGAGACAGTTCGGTCAAGCTCAGCGTCGTGGTGTGTGAGCGGACGGTACGTAAAACGTGAGGCTGATCGCGTCGAGGTGAGCGGATGACATTGAGATTCGACCGCATGAGACGGAAGCGATGCTCCAGCAGCATTCCCGCCACACACACGCCTACCAGGCATAGCGCTACGGCCGCCGCTGGGAGAGCCTGCGTCAGGCTGTTGACAACGTCACCGGCGGGCTCATCGAGGACTGTTCGACTACCTTGATCGCTCTCCCACGTGTGGGTCGCGGACGCCGCATCGGAGGTCGTGGAAGCATCAGAGTGGCTGCTTGACCATACAGCGAGCAGACACATCAAGATTAGGACGAGGCTGGCGATGATCCTCATTCTCACGACGGAGGCGGTACTGGCCCCAAGTGGGGCGCGTCCCGTGCTTACCGGCATCGCAGCGATGGTACCAATCCGAACTGGCCGTCACAGCCAAGCCGGGGCAGCCTGGCATCGGAGGCCAAGCGTGCGCTGCTCGCGCGGGGTGCGCGATGCGGTCTGCCGTTTGTCCAGCTCATCACCGTTTCCGCGCACGAACGTGGATGCGCAGACGAACGCACAACAGCACACCGGCCGATGCAACGACCATTGCAATTTCGATGGTGGGGCTGAGCCAGCTCGCCGGCGTGATCCCCGCCCGTAGCGGCACCTCGCTCACTCGGCCAGCGGCCGTGTCCACCCCGATGGTCTCTTCGGTCGACCCATCGGGGTTGATCACTTGGCTTGTTCCCACGGTGGAGACGTTGACCACTGCGCGCCCGGTTTCGATGGCTCGCATTCGCGCGATGGCGAGCTGCTGCACGTTCTCGTCTGTTCCGCGGAAGTCGGCGTTGTTTGTCTGGAAGATGTAGACCTGCGCGCCTTGCCGTGCTGCATCGAAGATCACGTCGTCGTAGATGACGTCGAAACAGATCGCCAGCCCGACGCGGGTGCCTCCTATATCCATCACTGGCGCCGATCTGCCTGGGGTGTACTCCCTCTGGATCAGACTGACAAGGTCAGGTGCGAGACGTTCAAACAGCCACCGGTCGGGCACGTATTCGCCGAACGGGACGGGGTTGAGTTTGTCGTAGCTCTGCTCGCTACCGTCCGTCGTCCACAGCATGGTTGAGTTGAACGTTTGCTCGCCTCTCGTGGTTGCGGCGTTCATTAGGAGCGGGGCACCGTACGCGGCGGAGATTTCACTCAGCACTCGACGTGTGGGTTCTGAAGACGCCGGGTCGATGTCCACGGAGCCCTCTGGCCAGGCGAGCACGTCCATCTGCTGGCCCCGAATCGTTTTCGATGTTGATGCTTGGGCTCGGAGCATGTCGCCTTCGTTGCGGTCGTCGAAATAGCCTGCCGGCCCGTTGCCTTGGACCCACCCGACGGTGAACGTTCCGATACTCCGGGTGGCGTACTGGGGTGTGACCGCCATGAGCAGGACTCCCACGAGCGCCGGCACGCCGGCACGCAGAGTGCGACGCCCCGGTCTGAGGGCCTGCACGAGGGCGGCGCACACGCCCACGACGAGGAAGGTCACACCCGTCGTTCCCACCCAGGACGCCACTTCAGGAAATGGTCCCGACACTTGCGTCATTCCTACCCGTGCCCAGGGGAAGCCCGAGTACGGCCACATTCCGACAAGTACTTCCCGCGCGGCCCACAGGGCTGCTACCAGCGCGGGGATACCCAGCAGGTCTAAGGCCCCGCCGAGCCTACGTACCTTCACCCAACGGTAGGTGAGGGTGATGGTTATGCTGCTGACACCGATCAGGACTGTCTGCAGGGCGCTGAGGGCCAACCAGGGCACTGGTCCGAGGAATTGCGCCACCCATACGAGGTGGGCAAGGTTGAACACGGCCCCGAAGACGCAACCCACGACGAAGGAAGCGAGCGTGCCTCTTCCGAGGAGAGCCGCGAGCAGGATCGTCACGCTCACGAAAGCAAGCGGCCACCATCCGAGGTCCGGTGTGGCCGCATCCATCAGCAACCCCGCCGCTGCCGCCAAGGGCAACGCCGCCGTCACGGGCAAGGAATCCGTGCCGCTGGTCCACATAGAGGGCATGCGCAGCGCGCCGGTTGCCCCTCGAAGTGCTGTCATGCGGACCCGCCTTTCTCTAGACGGCGCAGGTACTCGTTGTACTCGTCGAGCTCTGGATCCCCGTGCGCGTCCGCCCATCTGCTTGCGGCGGCGTCACGAACGGAGTCGTGCCGGAACCACCGGTGCATCACGATCAGGATCATGATGAGTGTGGGCGCCTCGCCATAGGACCATGCAAGACCGCCGGCTACGCGTTGGTCCTCGATGGGGTCGATCCCTAGGGCAATGGTCGATTCAGCGAATGTTCCTACTACCAGACTGGTCGCCATCATGAGGAACACCCCGAAGAAGGCGTGCAACGCTGCCTCAGCGAAAAGGTCGAGTGCCCGTCCTCCGTGGCTCATGCGGACCGGTAGTGGATCTGTGGAGAGCACCGGGATGGTGAACAGGATCCCGCTGATCAGGAACGCCGATTCTAAGGCGGTGTGACCGCCGGGGAGGGCTAGGACGGGATCGAGCAGATCTGCGATGTACAGGCCGTAGAAGGCCGCGAGGTAGGCGGGTAATGCGACCCAGGGGCTTAGGGCCCATCTTGACCCTCGCCACCGCAACGCGCCGTGCGCCACTTTGAGGACACTTTTTCCGACGCCGCGGTGCGGGGTGGCACGCAGCAGAAGGGTTCCCGGGGAACCGAGCACGAGCAGCGGTGGGATGGCCATCATCAATGTCAGCTGCTGAAACATGAACACCGAAAGCAGGGCTTTGCCGTAGTCCTCTACAGCGAGGCCGGTGACGGCGGCGAGGGCTGCGCAGCCGGAGACGAAGCTCACCGTGCGCAACACCGACCACCGTCGATGCTGCCGCCACAGACGCAGCGCCCCGAGGAGGTAGATGGTGGCCATCACCGTTGCGGCGCCCGGCAAAAGGGTAAAGGGGTGCGCTGCGGGCAGCAGGTAGTCGCCAAGGTCGAGGGGGGCGTTCATAGCTGTGGACCTATCGTGGCTGCGCGGCCGTATTCGCCCGCTCACACACTTCTGTGTGAGCCTCCGCTAGGTGCTGGACCGCGCGGGCAAGCCCCGGGTCGTCTCCTCGGGCGAGGGCGGCGTACTCCACGTGGATCGTCGAGTCGGTTGTGGTCGCCGAGTGGTGGACTTTCACCCAGATTCGGCGGCGAGGTATGAGAAGTCCGGTGAACAGCCCGACGCAGGCCAGCACAGAGAACGCGAGGACCCAGCCGCTGCTGGGGTCGCGTTGGATCTGCAGGGACGCGAACCGTTTCAC